>NZ_JBLBUB010000012.1:0-134024 GCF_047289955.1 Microbulbifer jejuensis | reverse complement strand
AGGGAAAGTGGAGAAAACTCCGGGGCTTTGACTGCCTGGCCAAGGTCATCACCGGAGTGAAGTTCAAAGATGGAGAGGAGGTGTCAACAGCCGACCAGAGCGCTGCTTAATCTGGCTTTTTGAACACCAAAATTGACAATAACTCGAAATATATAGAGGCAGATTAATTTTTGGTGCTTAAATCATTTAAGTTTTTGGACTTCATTTTCAATGATATCCAAATCCATACTAAAAAGTTTCTTTTGAAGTTGAAGGCATAAAGTTTTCTGAGATGTTTGAGCGTTTTTTATCCAGCTTTAGCGCTGCTTAATCAAGTGAAGTGAAAATGAAATTTATATATTGCTTTTTTTTACTGATAATAACCTTTGATGCCCATTCTGAGAACATACTGCGTGGAAAGATTAACTTGTTTGGAGTTGTGGAGTCTCATAAATTTGCGACTGTTAACCTCAAGGATTCTGGAGTAGATTTTGAGGCTCTCGGACATCCTTGCGGTAGAGGGTCTTCAATGTCAATAAATTTAGAGACTGAGCTGGGGCGGGCAATGTATTCATTTATGTTAGCTGCTTACATGTCTGATAAGCGGATTAGAATTGATTATAATGGCGATGCATGCGGTCTTTATGGGCATCAGCCTTTGATAACTCGCGTGTATTTTGGGGCTTAGCGTTACTTTTTAGAGTCGAAGAGCTAGATTTTTAGTATAAGCGACACGCGCCTGCCCGCTAAAAATCCCAGTGGACTTCAGCAATTTAACATTTTTTGCGCCTGGGTGTTATCGCGAAACACCGCCATGAGCGTCTGAAAGAAGTGAATAAACTGGCGGCCAGTCTGAGGAGACGAGAAAGCGCAGAGTTCGTTACCGAACACCGCAACAAGCTGGCCCAACGCAGTCCACTGAATCAGGCCGGCCGTCGTTTGAGCACATTGCGTAAGCAGCGCGAGCGTATTATGGTTGAGGATATTCCGCGCAAGGTAAAGCTGCTAAGACTGGATGTGATTCAAAAGAAAATCAATCTAGTCCTAACATGAGTGTACAGTGTAAACTCAGGGGTTCTCTATAAAACACTCACGGGTCAACAATGTATCCATAGTTCCAGCTTTCTATTTGGCTGTACGTTTCACACAAACCGCGGCCAACAGCATATACTTTTTTGCCTGAAGCTTGAGCCGTTAGAGCCATAGAATAAATCGCTCTACCTGGGTCTTTATTGGTGTCGAAAGACATTGCATTTTTATAGTCGACGCCAGCGCATGTTGGAGGCTCATGAATTATATCGCGTTTAAATCTGATAAAACCTTTTCCATTGTGATCAATACGAACGTAGTCAATATCGAATGAGTCTGCAATACCTACGGCAAGAGTTTGCGAGTGAAAAAAAGCAACAAAGACAAGAAAGATGATTTTCTTCATAATATAAACTTTTGTTTATTTTTAAAATTAAAAACGGCCAAATTCAAACTGCGTCAGTTTGAAAGCAATAGCGATCCCATAAGGAGTGCTACTTTGTATCGATTATACATGTCCAGTATAGTCAATCTCTTATGAGGGGGGTTCTCCGTTAGAGGGTCAAACTATTTAAGCTTCGTATTATTCAAGGTAAACTCTGCTAGCGGAATCACAGTTGCTGGCCTCTAAAAAATCAACTCTTACAGTACTTTTAGATAGTTTTGCTGTCATTAATATTGACAAGGCTTTGTCAGTGTCAATAGTCCCTTCTCGAAAGCGAGCCTCTGTACATCCACATTGATTCTCTGAAGAAGAGATATTGGCATAGATATTACCAGTGCTTGAGTCAACACCAACGAGCCTATCGAGTTCATTTCCTGTTTGGGTGCAATTTGCAAGTACCTCTATAGGCGTAAATGAAAGACAGAGAAGAGAAATAATTGTATACAAATATCTACGTAAAAACATACCATTACACCTAAAAATTAGCCAGATAGAAAATGAACTTTTGTATGATTAACATTATATAAATTAAAAGATCAGGTATTCTACATGAGTTGAATTCAAAATCAACAGCATATCTCCAGAAGTGATTCAATCCGGCTGAAAACTGTAGTTCTTGAGCTGTTATTCTCAGGAACGGGCGGGGAAAAATATCTGTTTTATTTCTATCAATTCGGGACTTTGTTGTTTGATTAGGCGATGTTTTGATGTGAGCACTTTCCTACCATGTGCGCTGTATTTATTAGTAAACAGGCAGATGGTAGTTTTAAAGCTGAAAGAGTCGAAACAGACTATATCGGATCTGCCTATGATTCAGCGGTTGTAGATGCCTTCGGGAATGGTCTTTCGGAGTTTGTGTTTACGGTTGGGTGCCCGGAAGCAGCGCGGTATTGTCGGTTTTCCAATCGACTCCCGGATTTACCTGATGGCACCTACTTGACGAGGAATCGGGGGTCTGCCACAGGGAGCGAGCTCTACAATGCCGGAGATATGCTCAAGTCATCGGAAAATGCACTTGGTGTCATCGATGAGTGGTTTTATCGTCCTCTGTCATCGGACGATGACCGGTATCATTCCCAGAGCCGTCCATTTTATGAGCGCGGTTCCTATGGAGAAACTGAGGTCGTTCCAGTGCCAAGTGGTCGAGGCTTTTTTGAAGAAGATTCGCCCAGTGTTGTTTTGGTGAATATGAGGCAGGCAAATAACCTCTGGGTACATGGAACATCCGGTGGTGTTTCCCAAAAGGTAAATATGCCTCTGGGAGAAGTGATGATCCACGAGGTTATTCATACTGTCGAAGTAGGTGAGGGAACGGTGAATATGTATCGATCTTCCTCAAAAATGTACGGAACGAATAAGCAGTGGGAAATTGATGCGGTTAGATCAATGAACAAAATTAGAAGAACCTGGTAAAGGGATTATTACCCTATGGCAATTTCCCCCAAATAATACTGGTGTTGATTATGCGTAACAGAAGTAATGCTAGCTGGATTGCATTTTTGCTTTTGTTATTTTGCCTTAGCGCCTGTGAGGGAAGTTACGCAGGTTCTGAAATAAATAGCGTGTTTGATGAGTGCAAGCAGCAATGGAAGAACTTGCCTTCTAATGATCTCCAGCAGGCATTTAAAGATTTGCTTGGTGAATATAGGGATGCTGATGCCTATATTCTTGTCCGGCTAGGTATGGCTGACTATGGATATTTTGACGGGCTCTTTGTCGCTGTAAAAGGCGATCAGGCCTTTGTCGCCAAATTTAAAGATGGGAAGCTTATTGAAAGACGGTTTAAGGTTGACGTTGATCTAGAGTTGAACTTTTTAAAGCTCAAAAATGGAATTGTTAGCGAGTCCTATACCAAGTCAACGAAAAGTGGCTTGCATGCGACCTGCAAGTTTATCGATGCAAAAGTTGATGATGTCGGGTTGTCGTTCGAGACGACATACAGCCCGGCTTGGATGGACGACTACATGATAAAAGACTTGAATGTCGAGCTTTCTCAGTTTGATGAAGCCTTGCACTACTTTTTAAAGATCTAAAATAAAAAAGGACACCCATATATTAGAAAAAGGGACGGATCTATTTTTAACATTCCCTTAAACGAAGCCCCGGCAGGGCAACCTGCCGGGGCTTCGTCTTTAAGACACCTATTCAGCAGTCAACACCAAACACCCCGCCATCACCCTGACCTTGATCGCTTACTTACAATCACCGACGGCCACACAAAGCAAATGGCGGTAAACCACCGCTGATGGTGGCTTAACCTCTACTTTTGGTTGCGGGTAAAAATGGGGGGGATTACCAGGCTGTCCGGCGGGGACAGTCACCGCAACCGATGACAATGAGAATATTGTTCTTTTATTCAGCAACTATAGGGCCATTACAAATGAGGCAAACCTGGTCGCATTGTCAGACTGTAATATTGCATTGCCACTCAGTGTGGAGCTCGGATTTTCAGTAGGGACTGTAGATATAGACTGGCGGGGTACGATTGTTTCTGCGCAGGGCTCTTTTATCAACTTTCATAGAGAATACTGTTTTTCTGGGAGCTAGGGCCCCAACTATAATTCCAACTTGAATAGTGCAGGGTTTCAAAATTTCTTCTTGAATGATGATCCGGTGTTTGCCTACTATTCTGACTGCAATGGTGAACCATTAATTGTCCGCGCCGACACGGTAGCCACGGTGGTTGGCGCTGACAGCCTTTTTTCATTACGCTCTGCCGATGTGGAGGCACGATTCATTTTGCCTGAGGAAGTTATTACCTGTGAGTGAGCATCCACTTGTCAGGTATCCTGCCTGCAAATTTTTGCATAGCGATCAGCCCTGGCTGTGGGCGGTAAAAATCAGGGGCTGGGACAGGCGCAGTGGAACCGTACTGTCTGCTGAGAAATGATGGGCAGCCTTTAGGGATGTGCTGAAACTGTTTCCACCGGGCAGGCGAAACCGGTACATGGCCTGGTCCCCGAGGAAGCTTTTCTCAACAATATGGGCGAGGACGGCATCCGGGTGATCGCCTGGTATGATATTTTCGCTGCGCACAAAAACCTGTATTTGTTCTCCAGCGGTAAAACCCTCTTGCGGTAGTTTAAGCCTGCCCAGCTGGGTTTCTGCGAGCCCTGTGTGGATAACCCTGCCCTCGAACAGGGTGCCATCGCTGACGATGCGCGCCACGGTAGTATTGGCCGGATGGCGGTAAAGCTGCTCGGGTGTATCCCACTGCTGCAGTTGTCCACCGCTTAATACCCCGAGGGTATCGCCGGCAATAAATGCTTCACTGCGGTCGTGGGTCACGATCATTGCCGGCGTACCCTGTGCGCGCAAAATATGCCGCACTTCCGCGGCGAGGCTGCGGCGCAGTTCGGTATCCAGGTTGGAGAAGGGCTCATCCATCAGCAACAGGCGCGGCCGCGGTGCCAGTGCGCGGGCCAGGGCAACGCGCTGTTGCTGCCCACCGGAAAGCTGGTGGGGAAACTGTTTGGCATATCCTTGCAGGTGCACCAGCTGCAGCAATTCCGCCACGCGCGCCCGGCGCTCCTGCCCGCCGAGAGACTGGATGCCGAAAGCCACATTGTCGGCAAGATTTAAATGCGGAAACAGCGCGTAATCCTGAAATACCATGCCGATATTGCGTTTCTCCGGGGGCGTAATGGCGCCTGCAGAGGAGATTGTTTTTCCCGCCAGGGTAATAGATCCGCTGACAAGCGGCTGGAAGCCGGCAATTGCCTGTAGAAGCGTGGTTTTGCCACATCCACTCGGCCCTAATAAACAGGCGATCTGCCCTGGTTGCAGGGATAGGGAAACGGATTCGATCACGACCCGGTCACCATAGCGGCATTCCAGGTCGTTTGCGGAGAGTATGGGTTGCACAGGGTTTCTCGGGCATATTTTTTCTATCAGGCCATTTCGCCGAGCACTGCCACCATCGACGCAGTCAGCTGGGTAAGATCGGCTTCGGCAATAGTATACGGCGGCATGGTATAGACCAGCTTGCCAAAGGGGCGTAGCCAGACACCGCGCTCGATCAACGCCTCCTGTACCCTGGCCATATTCACCGGCTCGCGCATTTCCACCACACCGATGGCACCGAGCGCGCGCACGTCCGCGACGCCCTCTGCCTTTTCGAGCGGTGCCAGCTGCGCTTTGAGTTGGGTCTCGATGCTTTCAACCTTTTGCTGCCAGGGGCTGCTGAGCAATAGGTCGATACTGGCATTGGCCACGGCGCAGGCCAGGGGGTTGCCCATAAAGGTGGGGCCGTGCATAAAAACCCCGGCTTCACCGTGACAGATACCTTCGGCAATACGGTCGCTACACAGGGCGGCGGCCAGGGTCAGGGTGCCACCGGTGAGGGCCTTGCCCAGGGTGAGAATATCCGGGCTGATAGCGGCATGATCGCAGGCGAACAGTTGACCGCTGCGACCGAAGCCGGTGGCGATTTCATCGGCGATGAGCAGCAGATCGTATGCATCGCAGAGTGCTTTTACCCGGCGCAGGTAGTCCGCCGAGTAAAAACGCATACCGCCGGTACCCTGCACAATGGGCTCCAGGATCACCGCGGCCAGTATATTGTGGTTCTGTACAACCAGTTTCTCCAACTCGCCGATGTCTTCATCGGAGCAGGGCTGGCCGAATGGGGTCCGGGGGGCGGGGGCGAACAGGTGCTGGCTCAGTTGTCCGGCAAACAGATGGTGCATGCCGGTGACAGGATCACAGGTTGCCATGGCCCCAAAGGTATCGCCGTGATAGCCGTTGCGCAGGGCCAGCAGTTTGTTCTTGTTCGGCTTGCCTTGGGCGTGCCAAAACTGCAGCGCCATCTTGATCGCCACTTCCACAGAGACCGAGCCGGAATCGGCGAGAAATACCCGGTTGAGTCCCGGTGGGGTGATTTCCACCAGTTTCTTGCACAGTGCAATGGCGGGTTGGTGGGTGAGGCCGCCAAACATCACATGGGACATTTGCTCCATCTGCGCGCGCAAGGCATGATTCAGCTCGGGCACATTGTAGCCATGCAGGGCACTCCACCAGGACGACATGCCATCGATCAGGTCGCGGCCATCCTCCAGGAAGATTCGAACCCCTTCAGCGCGCACCACCGGGTACACCGGTGGTGGGTTGAGCAGAGAGGCGTAGGGGTGCCAGATATGGTTGCGGTCGAATTCCAGATCCATAAACAGCTCTATCTCTTTAGTACGGCCAGCAGCCGGGCCACTCTAACGCGGTCAGGCCAGTTCCCGCAGCACTTTCAGCGGTGGCTGGCGCACCGAACTGTAACAGGCCAGGGTGCCGGCGGTGCCCACCAATACGGCGCCAGCCAGCGGACCCAGCAACCACAGAGTGGGATGTAGCACCAGGGGCAGCTCGAAAACCCTGTGCGACAGCACCAACAGGGTTGCCTCGGCGCCGATGGCGGCGAGCAGGCCGGCGGCACAGCCGAGCAGGCCGAACTCCAGCACCAGGCTTTTCACCAGCAGGCGCCTGCGCCCACCCAGTGTGCGGATAATTGCCGCCTCCTGCAAACGCTCGGCGATACTGGCGCGCACTCCGGCAACCAGTACCAGCACCCCAGCGACCAGCATCAACGCCATCACCGATTCGATGGCGAAAGACACCTGGCCGATGGTGTCGCGGATCCGCAGGATAATCTTGTCCAGCTCTATCACGCTGACACTGGGGTAGCTGCGCACCAGGTCGTTGACCAGCAGCTTGTCTTGTGGGGGCAGGTAAAAGCTGGTGATATAGGTGGCGGGGAAACCCTCCAGTGTGCCCGGCGCGAACAGCATATAGAAGTTCGGGCGCATACTGTTCCAATCCAGAGAGCGGAAGCTGGCCACCGGGGCCTCCACCTCCAATCCGCCGATGGAAAAGCGCAGGCGGTCGCCGAGGGCCAGATTGAGCTGCGCGGCCAGCTCCACTTCTACCGAGACACCCTTTCGGGTCTTGTCCCACCACTCGCCTTCGAGGATTCGGTTGTCCGGCGCCAGGTTTTCGGTCCAGCTCAGGTTGAGTTCCCGCCGCACACCGTTGGGGCGGTCCTTGAGGTCCCTTGTGGGGGTGTCGTTGATGGCGGTCAGGCGGCCGCGCACCATCGGGTAAAATTCGCTGCTGCTGACGCCCGCCTTTTCCAGCATCTGCTGCAGCCCCCCTACATCGGTGGGGGTGATATTCAGCAGGAAGTGATTTGGTGCCTTCTCTGGCAGTTGCATGCGCCATTCGTCGATCAGCGCGGTGCGGGCAAAGATCAGGGCCAGCATCGCCAGCAGGCCGGTGCCAAAGGCGGCGATCAGCAGGGTGTTGAAGGCGGCGCGGCGCTGCAGGCTGCCCAGGGCGATGCGCCAGGCACCACCGAGGGCGGCGAGCTTGCCATGCACCAGCAACTGGTTCACCAGGGCGCTGCCGCCTACCAGCAGCCCCATGCCGGCGAGCAGTGCCAGGGTCATGGCCAGGCTGCCCGACAGCCACCAGATCAACAGCAGCATGGCACTTGGGCCGAGGATCAGTCCCAGCCACTCCCGCTGATCGGGGTTGCTCCAATCCTTGCGCAGTGTCTGCATGGGATCGGTGCGCGCCAGGCGGAACAGGGGCGGCAGGGCAAAACCGAGGGCGCAGGCGAAACCGGTGGCCAGCCCCACCAGCAGCGGACTCCAGTGACTGGGCGGCGGCAGCACCGGGAAGAAGCCGGCCATCAGGTTGACCACCTGGGCCTGGATAACGCTGCCCAGGGCCAGGCCTATGGCAGTGGCGATCAGAGTGAGGGCGGCCAGCTGTCCCAGGTAGATGGTGAGGACTTTGTTGCGTCCGGCACCGAGACTTTTCATAACCGCCACATAGGCAGCGTGGCGCAAACCGTAGCGGCGTGCGGCCAGGCCCACGGCAACACTGGCCAGCAGTACGGCGAGGCTGGCTGCGAGAAACAGGAAGCGCTCGGCACGGTTCAGGGCCGAGGCCACGCGCGGCTGACCCTCGCGCAGATCCAGAACCCGTTGGTGCTCGCTCAGTTGTGGTTTCAGCCAGTCAAAATACTGCTCCAGCACCCGGTCGTCACCGGCAAACAGGTAGCGATAGCGCACCCGGCTGCCGGGCTGGATAACACCGGAGGCCGGCAGGTCATTGACATGCACCAGCAGCCGCGCACCCATATCAAACAGGCTGGTGCCCCGGTCCGGTTCCCGCTCCAACAGCCCCGTCACTTTGAGCTGCGTGTCCCCCAGGTCGATGGCGTTCCCCAGGGTGATCCCCAACAGGGGCAACAGGCGGGGCTCTACCCATGTCTCCCCCGGAGGCGGGCCCTGTTGGGCAGTCTCACTCGGGGCGTCCTGGGCCCTGCGCATCTCCAGGTGGCCCACCAGGGGATAGCCCCCGTCCGCGGCCTTTACCGAGACAAACTGGAACTGGTCGTTGGCAGAAATCATCGAGGCAAACTGGATGGTCTGCCCCTGCGCCAGTCCCCGCGCTTTCGCCTCACCGAGCCAGGCCGGGTCGACCGGCTGGCTGCTGCGCAGAACCCGCTCCGCGGCCAGGAAGCTGAGGGACTGCTGTTCCATAGCGCGGGTCAGGCGGTCGGTGAAGTGGGCGATGGCGGTTACAGAGGTCACCGCCAGTACCAGGGCACTGGCGATCAGGGCCAGCTCGCCACCGCGCCAGTCCCTGAAGAGGAGTCGCAGTGGCAGCATCAGGCGGATTCCTCCGGCAAATTGCTTTCATCAGATACCGATGCGCTCTGCTCTGCACACCCGGCGGCCATATACAGGTGCCCGACACAGCGCTCGGCCAGTCGTCGTTCATGGGTGATCAGTACCAGTGTGGTACTGGATTCGGCGTTGAGCTTGAACAGCAGATCGATGATCCTGGCACCATTGCCCGCGTCAAGGCTGCCGGTGGGCTCATCGGCAAACAGAATGGCATCGTCGGCGATGAAGCTGGCGAAAGCGCGCGCGATGGCAACGCGCTGCTGCTCACCGCCCGAAAGCTGGCGGGGGTAGTGGCGCAGCCGGTGCTCAAGGCCGACTCGTGCCAGAAATTCCTGCGCGCGCTTGGCAGCGCCGCGTTCCCCGCGCAATTCACTGGGCAGCATGACATTTTCCAGAGCCGTGAGGCCGGGAAGCAGCTGGAAAGTCTGAAACACAAAGCCCACACAGCGGGCGCGCAGGGCCGCGCGCCGCTCCTCGTCCATCGCGGTGATCTCTTCACCCGCCAGCCAGATTCTGCCTTCACTGGGCTTGTCCAGCCCCGCCAGCAGACCGAGCAGGGTGGATTTGCCGGAGCCCGAGGCACCCGTCACCGCGAGGCTTTCCCCGCGCGCCAGCTGCAGGGAGATATTGTTTAATAGGGTCAGTGGCCCTTCGCTGGTGGGAACTCTGTGATACAGGTTTTCAGCCGTGAGAATGGCGGACATACTGTGTTGCCTTTGCGGATTGACACGTTTTTGGAGAGTATGACATGACGACAGCCTTTTTTTTGCGGTTGCTGGCTCAATTCGGCTTGATATTGCTGCTGTCTGTCCCTGCGGGGATTACCCGCGCGAACAGTTCGGAGACCCTGCTGGTATTGGGTGACAGTATCAGTGCGGCCTATGGTATCGATGAGGCGCGGGGCTGGGTGCAGCTGCTGCAGGAGCGCCTGCAGGAGCGCGGCAGGCCCGTCAGGGTGGTCAATGCCAGCATCAGCGGCGAGACCACCTCCGGTGGTTTGACCCGCCTGCCGCGCCTGATGCAGGCGCACAGCCCGCGCTGGCTGATTGTGGAATTGGGTGGCAACGACGGCCTGCGGGGCTACCCACCGCAGACCCTGCAGCGCAATCTGCAGGCCATGGTGAAACTGGCGAAGGACGCCGGCACCGAGGTATTGTTATTGGGGATGCGGATCCCCCCCAACTACGGCCGCGCCTATACCAATGCATTTGCCGCCGTCTACCCCAGAGTGGCAAAAGCCGAGCAGGTGGCGTTGGTACCCTTCTTTCTGGAGACTGTGGCCCTGCGGGAGGGTGCCATGCAGTCCGATGGTATCCACCCTACCGCCAAGGCCCAGCCGGCACTGTTGGAACACGTTTGGCCCTGTGTCGAATCCCTGCTGGCAGAGAGCGGCAAAGACGGGTCGTGTACTCCGTGATCGAAATGCGTACAATCGCGCCCCCGGATACTGAAAGCGCACAGGGACCCTGTTGACGCGATACGGGGATCGCAGCCCGGTCATCGGTAGTGAATTAGTCAGGCCAGAGAGACACCATGTCCGCATTGGATAACCGCCGCGAGCGGCTCGAATTCAACAAGCTTCAGAAACGCCTGCGCCGCCAGGTGGGTCGCGCCATCGCCGACTTCAATATGATCGAAGCGGGCGACAAAATTATGGTCTGCCTGTCCGGCGGTAAGGATTCCTATGCCATGCTGGATATCCTGCTGAACCTGCAGAAAACCGCACCGGTGGCGTTTGAGCTGGTGGCGGTGAATATGGACCAGAAGCAGCCGGGCTTTCCGGAGCATATCCTGCCGGAGTACTTGCGCTCTCTGGGGGTGCCGCACCATATCGTGGAGAAAGACACCTATTCGGTGGTGCAGGAATTGGTGCCCGAGGGCAAGACCACCTGCAGCCTCTGCTCCCGCTTGCGCCGCGGTACCCTGTACGGTTTCGCCGAAAAAATTGGCGCCACCAAGGTGGCACTGGGCCATCATAAGGACGATATCGTCGAGACACTCTTCCTGAACCTGTTTTACGGCGGCAGGCTCAAGGCAATGCCCCCCAAACTGCGTGCTGACGACGGGCGCAATATCGTGATCCGCCCCTTGGCCTACTGCCGGGAAGCGGATATTGCCCGGTTTGCCGGATACCGGGCTTTCCCGATTATCCCTTGCAACCTGTGCGGCAGCCAGGAGAACCTGCAGCGGCAGGCGATCAAGCAGATGGTGCGGGAATGGGATGGGAAATATCCCGGGCGCTGCGAAAACATCTTTGCGGCGTTGACAAGGGTATCCCCATCACAACTGGCGGACAGGGAGCTCTACGACTTTAAAAGCCTGGTGCTGGACCGTTCTACGCTGTCGGCTGCCGGGCGCCGCGACCATTCAAACCACCGCTGCCGGGTGAATTCCTGGGTGCCGGAGGATGCGCGGGAAGTTGTGCCCCAGCATATCGAGGCGCTGAATCTGTAGGGTCGGCACCGCTCACCAGTTGTGCGTAGCTGCATTCGAAATCCTGGGTTGTGGCACTGGGACCGTGATGGAAGTGCTGGTGCCAGAGCTGCGCCATCAGGGTGACATTGGCGGCGTCCGCCTCCTTGATTTTATGCACATCGGCAGAGCGATAGATCAGCCAGGCGATCGCCGTGGCGTAGCGGAGGTTGGTGGTAAGTTCGCTATGTGGGTGATCGAGGAAGTCCCGCTGGCTGGCGAGACCGCGTACCTTGGAGGCCAGTGGAGGATAATCAATCAGGTAGTGATCCCAGATCTCCCGGTGCGTATGCGGTTGGATTTGATAGATGCCCAATCCATGGCGCCGTCCCTGCTTGAGATGAAAACCCAGTTGTGACTCCTGCGCGGCCGTTCCCAGCAGGAGATTTTCCATGCCCAGGTTCCAGGCTCTCAGGTGTTGCAGGGTCGGACGGATGACCTGGAGGCGCAACTCGTCCAGACAGATGCCCATAGTGTTGTCTTTTTTCTGTAGGTGTCCTCAATATTTAGTTTATGGATTGAGTTGGCGCCACCTAATGGGTAGATTTACGCGAAATAAACATAACGATTCCTGAAGTGGTGCCAACTCCGTAGTGCAATGTGCCGAAAAGCCAGCGGGGCGTCAGAGAGTTTGCCTTTTCTGGCCACCACTCCACTTTGAGCAAAAGGAACTCCCTATGCCCGCACAGTGGCTCATTGCCCTAACCTTTGTTGCCTACCTGGCCCTGATCCTGGTGATCGGTGCCTACGCTTATCTGCGCACCAAAAATGCCAGCGATTATTTCCTTGGCGGCCGCTCTTTGCCACCGGCGGTGGCGGCCCTGTCTGCCGGGGCTTCCGATATGAGCGGCTGGCTCCTGCTGGGGCTGCCCGGTGCCGCCTATGCCGCCGGCCTTTCCGCCGGCTGGATTGCGATTGGCCTCTTTTCCGGCATTGTGCTCAGCTGGGTCAGTATGGGGCGCCGGCTGCGTGTGTATACCTATGCGCTGGACGATGCACTGACGGTGCCGGCCTATCTCCATCGCCGTTTCAGGATGGGGCACCCCTATCTGCGCACGGTATGCGCCGCTTTCATTCTGCTGTTTTTCCTTTTCTATGTGGCCTCGGGTCTGATTGCCGGCGGCAAATTATTTGAGGCGGTCTTCGGTTGGGATTACCGCTGGGCAGTCATTACCGGTGCCGTGGCGGTGATTTCCTACACGCTGTTTGGCGGCTTTCTGGCGGTGTCCTGGACCGATGTCTTCCAGGGGCTTTTGATGAGTGTCGCGCTGATCGCTGTGCCACTGGTGGTGATCTCTGATCATGGGGGTTTTGCAGACAGTTGGAGCAGATTGCAGGCAAGCGTGCCGGAATTGACACACTGGATGACGGACAGTACGGGTCAGGCTCTGGGCCTGGTGGCGATTTTAAGTTCCCTGGCCTGGGGGCTTGGCTATTTCGGCCAGCCCCATATTCTGGCGCGCTTTATGGCTGTGCGCAGTCCGCAGGATGTGCCCGCAGCGGCAACCGTGGCAGCAATCTGGTCCCTGATCGGATTCCTGGGCGCCATGGCTGTGGGCCTCATTGCCCACCTGCAGATTCAACAGGGCCTGCCCGACGGTGAAAAAGTGTTCATGGAACTGGTACAGGTTTTGTTCCACCCGATCGTTGCCGGAATACTGTTGGCAGCGATTCTCTCTGCCATTATGAGTACTGCCGATTCCCAGTTACTGGTTTCCTCCGCGGCTTTGGCAGAAGATATTTATCATGTCTGGCTCGGTCGCAAAACCAGCCCGGAGGCGATGGTCAAAGTCGGGCGCTGGGCGGTTGTGGCGCTGTCGCTGGTGGCGGTGTGGATCGCTATGGACAAGGATTCCAACGTGCTGGATGTGGTGGGTTATGCCTGGGCCGGGCTGGGCGCCGCCTTTGGCCCGACCCTGTTGATCAGTCTCTACTGGCCCCGTATGACCGGCAGTGGCGCGATTGCCGGAGTGATTGTGGGTGGCGTGACGGTCGTTGTCTGGGAACAGTTGTCCGGCGGACTATTTGAAGTCTATGAACTGCTGCCGGGTTTTATTTTTTCTACAACTGCTATCTTGATAGTTAGCGCGCTGACAAAATGCCCGCAAGCCGTGTCCTCACAGTACAAGAGACTGCTCGGGTGACCCGGTGGGTGAATGCTTGCCAACTCCGCCCTGAATGGGTCGCAAGCCAGCCAGTTGTGCTGAAGGGCGTGCCTGTACCAAGGGCGCGGCTGTTGTGAAGAGAAAAGGATTTCCATCCGCAGCGTTTATGCAATTAGCGGTTGGAGATACTGAGTGATCGAAGTTTACCTCGGCGATATCACCCGGCTCAATGTCGATGTCATCGTCAATGCCGCCAATACCCGCCTGCTCGGCGGGGGCGGTGTGGATGGAGCCATTCACCGCGCAGCTGGTCCCAGGCTGCTTAGGGTCTGTCGCGACCTCGGGGGCTGCCCGGTCGGCGAGGTCCGTGCCACCAGTGCTTTTTCCATTCCCGTAAAACGTATTTACCATACCGTCGGGCCGGTTTGGCGCGGCGGGCGCCTCGGTGAATCGGAGTTGCTGGCCAGTTGTTACAGCCACTGCCTGACCCTGGCGCGACGGGAAAACATGCGCTCCATTGCCTTCCCTGCAATCAGCTGCGGTATCTATGATTATCCTCCCAGGCTCGCCGTGAAGATTGCTGTTCAGCAGATAAAGCGTCATCTCGGGGGTGAGTGTGAGCCGCGGAGCATTGTTTTTTGCTGTTTTGACCAGGAGATAGCCGATCTCTATCACGCCCAGTTGGATGCGCACGTGCGGCGATAAACAGTGTGTTTCAGGTCGTTTCTGGTATTTTGGCCATGGGATAGGGTCAAAGTGTCGAGGGTGATCAATAGCCCGGCAGTAGAATAAGGACAAGAGGTTGTCATGCGCAGTGTGCAGCAATGGTTTGCCGAATACGGTGAGAGCCACCAGAATCCCGTCAACAAATCCATACACTGGTTTGCGGTACCGGTGATTTACGCAGCGATTACGGGTCTCTTGTGGGCCATTCCGCAACCGCAATTTATGATGGCGATTCCCTGGCTGAACTGGGCCGTTGTAGCCACAGTGCTGGTGTTGCTGTTTTATGTCGCCCTGTCTTTTCCTATTGCGCTGGGCATGACGGCGCTTACGGTTGTCTGCCTGTGGGCCTGGTCTTTGCTGCAGCGTTTGGGTATTTCCGTCTGGCAGACAGCCTTGGGTCTGTTTGTGGTGATGTGGATCTTTCAGTTTATCGGCCATGCTATCGAAGGGAAAAAACCAGCCTTTTTTAAGGATCTCCAATTTTTGCTGATCGGGCCGGCCTGGATTATTGCGTTTATTTATCGAAAACTTGGCATTCGCTACTGACGCCCGCCCTCCATAAAAAAGAGGCAGCCTGGTCTCAGGGCAGGCCCAAGGCCATCGCCTATATCCGCAAACTCTTTGCAGGCTTCGGGAGCCTTTACATCAGCGATTGTAGTGTACCGGCACTTCCAGAGTCTCCTTGACCTCCTCCATTACGACATAGCTGGTGCATTCCTGAACCTCTGGCAAAGTCAGCAGGGTCTCGCCATAAAATTTGCGATAGGCGCTCATATCTGCCACACGGGCCTTGATCAGGTAGTCGAAGTTACCCGAAACCAGATAGCACTCCTGCACCTCCGGCAGTGCAGCCACAGCGTTGCGAAATTCCTCGAAGGCATCCTGGGCAGAGCGGTTGAGGCGGATTTGTACGAAAACCACCAGTGCCGCATCCAGAAACTCCGGGTTGATCAGGGCAGTGTATCCCTGAATGACGCCATCGCTTTCCAGCCGCCTGACCCGTTCAACACAGGGTGTGGCCGTCAACCCCACCTGGCGGGCCAGTTCTGCGTAGCTGGTGCGGCCGTTTTTCTGCAGAACCCGCAGGATATTGCGGTCCACGGTATTGAGTTCTCCAGCGCGTTTGCGCATGCCTCTGCCTCCCTCCTGGGTGATCAGCTTAAAAACTGAGCTCTTCTTCAAGACTATTAGTGGATTCTATTATTTTTTAAAAAAAAACAACAGAAATCCACTTCATGGGTGGCTCTATACTGGGTTAAACATAGGAATAAGGTGCCCCTTTTGCAATGTTGCAGAGCGTGTACCAGAGAGAGTGAGGAGCAGAAAAATGCTGATTGGCGTGCCGAAAGAAATTAAGAACCATGAATACCGCATTGGCCTGACGCCAGCGAGTGCGCGCGAACTGGTTGGTCACGGCCACCGGGTTATTGTACAGAAGGGCGGCGGCGCTGCGATCGGTTTTACCGATGCAATGTACCTGCAGGTTGGAGCCGAAATCCTCGATACTGCGGAGGAAATTTTTGCCACTGCCGATATGATCGTCAAGGTCAAAGAGCCGCAGCCCAATGAGTGCGAGATGCTGCGTCCGGGTCAGTTACTCTACACCTACCTGCACCTGGCACCCGACCCCAAGCAAACCGAATTGCTGGTGAAGTCCGGTGCTACCTGTATCGCTTACGAAACGGTCACCGACCGCTTCGGCGGCCTGCCGTTGCTGGCACCTATGTCCGAAGTTGCCGGGCGTATGTCCGTGCAGTGTGGCGCCCACCACCTGGAGAAAGCACAGGGTGGCCTCGGAGTGCTGTTGGGCGGTGTACCCGGTGTGGCTCCTGCCAGAGTCCTGATTATCGGAGGCGGGGTTGTAGGGACCAACGCGGCCAAAATGGCGCTGGGCTTGGGCGCTGATGTCACTATTTTGGATCGCTCCCTGCCCCGCCTGCGCCAGCTGGATGATATCTTTGGTGGTGCTGTGCGCACTGAGTACTCCACCAGCGATGCTATTGAACAACATGCTCTGGAAGCAGACCTGGTGGTGGGTGCGGTCCTCATCCCGGGAGCTGCAGCGCCCAAATTGTTGACACGCGATATGATCAGCCGCATGAAGAAAGGCGCAGTCGTCGTGGATGTGGCCATTGACCAGGGCGGCTGCTTCGAGACCTCCAAGGCGACCACCCATCAGGAGCCCACTTACGTGGTGGATGGTGTCGTGCATTACTGTGTGGCGAATATGCCCGGCGGCGTAGCGCGTACCTCTACCATGGCGCTGAATAACGCCACGTTGCCTTTTGCGGTGGCGCTGGCCAACAAGGGTGCAAAACAGGCGCTGCTGGACGATGTCAACCTGATGGAAGGTTTGAACGTGCACGCTGGCATGGTGACCTACAAAGCGGTTGCCGATGTACTGGGCTACGAGTATGTAGATCCGAAACTGGCTCTGCAAAAAATGGCCCAGAGACAAGAAGCTGTCGCCTGATCAATTTGCGGCTGCCTTGCAGCCGCCTTTTGAACAACAGGGCAGTAACGCGCCTGTTAGTATTGTGCGGGTGTTTTCCCCGGAGCGCTTTTACGGCGTTCCTCTCTGTGAGACCTGATGGCTCTACGGCCATCGATTGATAGCCGCGTTTTTACGCGGCTTTTTTTGTAATGGGGTTGAAGCGTTGGTTTTTACTGTCCTGGGTGATTGATTCAAGTCAGCCAGGTTGTGTTGCCGGGGATTTTCTTTTTGCCCGGGGAGCCCCCCAGTGAATGGTTAAAGCAGCCAAACTTCCACCCTGCGGTTTTTGATTTTTGCCTTGGATTTATTTGAGACGACAGGTAGGTAGGCACCAAACCCCTGTACCGGTGCTGTGTTGATCCGGTGGTGGTGAAGTGCGGAGCGAACTGTTACCGCACGAAGTTTAGACAATACAACAGAGCGCTCTGCACTGGCCTTCTCATCCCCAAAACCGATCAACAATAATTGGCGATCCCGGTTTTGCGGCTTTTGCATATACTCCATCAGCCTCTGGATATCCTGTTGTGCTTTATTGTCCAGGGTGGCGCTACCCTTTGCAAAGCGGAAGTTGACACTCAGGCGCTCGGCTTTTTGGGTCAATGCAAGATAATTCTCAGGGCCTTCCCGCGTGCTTGTGGGTTTGATGCTGATAGGGGTTTGGGAGATAAAACCGGTGGTTTTTACTTGCTCCTGGCCCGCCTCGCTCTGCACAAAGTGCAGAAACTCCTCTGCTGTCGGTTTAAGGGAATAGGCCGGAGTGTACAGGAACAGGCGGCGTGAAAGGGGGTAGTCTTCGGTTGCGATGGTGAGATGCTGTGGGGCTTGGGGCTGGGTGTCCTGATCGGAAACAGCGATGGCTCTGGCGTGGCGAATCGATGCCAACCCGACAAATCCGATACCGGTTAGGTCGGCGGCAACCCTGTCGGAGAGCTGGTCGTTGGATTCGAATCGTTCGGCGTTTTCAATCAGGCTGTAACCCTTACCAAATACCAGGGATTTAAACGTGTCCCAGGTGCCGGACTGGTTGTCACGGGCGTAAACTTTGATGTGGCCGCGGTGCCCACCGACTTGAGACCAATTGGTAATCTCACCGGAGAAAACCGCTGCAATTTGCTGCAAGGTCAGGTGTTTCACTGGATTGTCCGGATGCACAATAATGGCAATGCCATCAATGGCAATAACATGTTCTGCACGCTTGCTGCGCATATCCCCAAGCCGGCTTAATGATACCAATTCCGAGGCCTTGATTGGCCGGGAGGCCATGGCGATGTCTGCTTGTGACTGTTCAAGCCCTTTGAAACCGGTGCTGGAACCGTGCGCAGCAATATCAATAAAAACTTTCTGGTTTCCAAGATCCGCCTGAATACGTAGCTCGTTGATTGTGCTGAGCGGCGTGGAACGGATGTTTCGTGCACCTTTTGCGGCAAGATAGTCGCGAATCAGATTGGGTGCCAGTTGAGCCCCAATGGTGTTGGAGCCGTGCAGGGTAAATAAGAGACCGGTGGTGTTTGGGCCGAAAGCAGGGGATTCCGTTGAGGCTGCGGAGGTCAGCGTCAGCCCGAATGACAGTATCAATGTGCGGCACAACCGGTGAAGGAGCAGGTACATAACAGTTTGACCTTAAGGCAGTAAAACGAGGGCGAAAAGTATGTCCTTTTTGTGACAAAATGATGAAATGTTGATTGTTGGTATGTCAAAAAGTGCAGCGGAAATCCTCCTGGAAGGGGATTGAATAACGCGTGTTTCTCTTGGCGGCAATTCTGCGCCCAATCCGGGGAAAGAAAAGTCAGCAGAATTTAGCGGGCGGGAAACAGCCGGCTCACCAGTACGGGCAGCACCGTTTCCACTTTGAGAATACGCGGCCCCAAATGCACGGAGTGAAAGCCGGCCTCCTGTAGTTTTTGCACTTCATAGGGGATAAAGCCGCCCTCGGGGCCAATTGCCAGGGTGGTTGTTTCATCGATATCAATAGGGCACTGCGCACCACCTACCGGGTGGGCAAGCAATTTTCGTGAGCCGGCTGTCAGTTCGGGCAGTTCATCCTCGACAAAGGGCTTGAAGCGTTTGCGCAGAATAATATCCGGCATTCGGGTATCAATAGCCTGTTCCAGCCCCAGAAGGCATTGTTTGTGAATCTTGTCCCGCTCGAGGCAGGGCGTTTGCCAATAAGACTTCTCCACGCGGTAGCTATTGAGCAGGATCACCTTTTTCACACCCAGCGCTGTGACATGCTGAATAACACGCTTTAGCATCTTAGGGCGCGGTAACGCCAAAACCAAAGTCAGGGGCAGGGCAGGGGGAGGGGGGTGTTGTAATTCCACCTTGAGTTCCACACGCTGGTCGGTGAGCGCGGTGATTGTCCCAAAGCCGATATCGCCATTTAATAGCCCAACGCGCAGCTGCTGGCCGGGCTCGGCCTTGTGTACCCGGATAATATGTTCCAGCCTGCGACCGATCAGGCGAACAAGTCCGGCGCTGATGAAATCCGTTTCCTGTAAAACAATCAGGTTCAAAATCGGGTAGCCTCGACTTGTTGCAGGCAATCACTTCGGATATGCGATAGCACAGCTTATTGTTGTGCAGAGGCAATGGCCCCTTTGCCCAGTCCCTCGTAAGCGCGCACAGTAATTTCTTGGCCCGGTAATTCCCCGGCCAGGGTATTGGCAATATATTGGGCCAGTTGTTCGACGGTAGTATCGCAGTCAATGACCACACAACAGCGCGAGGGAAGCGCCAGGGTGAAGCGCCCCTGTTGCGCCTGATAGGCAAAACGTAAGGTTTTTGGGTCTTCCCCCTGTAAATCCTCGCGCGTGCCCAGATAGATATCCCGCCAGCGTTGCGCCCATTGTTGTTCCAGTTCTCGGCTGCGTTGGCCCTCGACAAAAACCTGGATACGGGAGCGGTGGCCGTGGGCGATGCGCTGGCAGTTGCCAAGATGTTTTTTCAGTCCGTGACTGTAATGGTAAAAGGCCCCCTCGATTGTCTCGCTATCGAAGGAGAGCTTCAACTGATCGACATGGGTCGGGAAGGCGCCCGCCAGTTGCCGAACACTCCAGTTTGCAACCGCCTGTGGGTGAATGCTTTCTGTTTCCACCAGGGCAAAAGCCTGTTCCGGGCCGGACACCGAAATTTGCTCTCCGCTGGCCAGTGGCCAAATGAGTGATATCTGGCCACCGTGGTTTGCCAGCTCCAAGTCGGGGGACAGGGTGGGCACCAGGAGGCGGTGGTCGAGCTGGTCATCGAGCCAGTGACGAAGGGTTTTTTTGACAATACCAAAATCACACACCATACCCTGGCTGTCGAGAGCGCCATCCAAGGTGGTATTTGCCAGCCAGGTTTCCCCCACTAGGCCGCGCTGCCGGTCCAGGTAGCTGAAATCAATATTGGTTAAATTGTCGACAAACAGGTGCATATATCACTCTTTGCATGGGCGGGATGGTCAGCGAGTATTATAACCTGCTGATGGGGCTGGAACTCGTGCCTTTATCCCTCTATAATCGCGCCCTCCTCGGGAGCACCGAGGATCGTTGTGGCGGCCCCTCCGGTCCCTTCGCAATGAGAAACTGCGAACCCCGCCAGGCCCGGAAGGGAGCAACGGTAGCAGTGACATCATGTGCCGAAGGTGTTGCTGGTCGGGCTGCCTCCATTCCGCTTTTTCCCCATTTTCCGCTCTATCCAGCCGCCTGCAGGCAGCGATTCCCCGTATTTTGGAGTTGTGCGCCAGACAAACGTATTTTCCCCCGGAAATAGCACAAAAAAACGTATTTTGTGTCGATCTGGGCTCAACACCGGCGTTCCCATCGAAGAAAACGGATTCCTTGTGCTATAAACGGCGACAGTTTTCACACGACAAATAATGATGATGTGAGGGGAAGATGAAAAAAGTTGCTTTTGCTATTGCGGCTGCAGTAGCGCTCGCTGCCTGTGACGGAAGCCAAAGGGCTTCGGAATCTGTTGAAGGAACACAGGTCATGGCGGAGCGACCGGCGGCAGAGGCTAATACGGCTGCACTCACTGCCAAAGATGCCATGATTTTTCTCGAGGATGCCCAGGCCCGCCTGGAAAAGATGGCGGAAGAGGTGAGCCATGCCGCCTGGCTGGCCTCAACCTATATCAATGTGGATTCCCAGTATGTGGAAGCCCTGGCCTCCGAGCGCTACACAACTCTGGCTGTGGCACTGGCTTCAGAGGCCGCGAAATTTAATCAGCTTGATTTGGATCCGGATACGCGCCGCAAACTCACCCTGCTGAAGCAGGGGTTGGTGTTCCCGGCCCCTAAAGATCCTGAACTGACCGCTGAGCTTGCCCAGATTGGTTCAAAAATGCAGGGGATGTACGGTGCCGGTAAATACTGCCGGGATGCTGAGGGCGTGGAGAAATGCTATACCCTGACGGAAATGGGACGGATGATGGCGACGAACCGCGAGCCGGAGCTGCTGAAGGACCTGTGGGTTGGGTGGCGCAAGGTGTCGCCTCCCATGAAACCTCTGTATGAACGGCAGGTTGAGATTGGCAATGCGGGAGCCCGGGAACTGGGTTACAACAATTTGAGTGATTTCTGGCGTTCCAAGTACGATATGGAGCCCGATGCCTTTGCCGCTGATATGGATGCCCAGTGGAATAAGGTAAAACCTCTGTATGAAGCCCTCCACTGTCATGTGCGCGCCAAACTGAACGAGCACTACGGCGATGCGGTAGTGCCGTCACAGGGCAAGATTCCGGCACACCTGCTCGGAAATATGTGGGCGCAGGAATGGGGCAATGTCTATGACCTGGTCAAAGATGAGGATATGCAGGCACCCTATGATCTGACCCAACTGGTAGTCGACGCCGGGATGAGTGAACGGGATATGGTCAAGGCGGGTGAAGAGTTCTTTACTTCCCTGGGCTTTGAGCCACTACCGGAAACCTTTTGGCAGCGCTCACAGTTTATCCAGCCCCGTGACCGGGATGTTGTTTGTCACGCCAGTGCATGGAATATGGATGGCCAGGACGATATCCGTATCAAGATGTGCATCAACAAGACCGGCGAAGACCTGGTGACGATTCACCACGAACTGGGGCACAATTTTTACCAGCGCATCTACAAGGACCAGCCTTTCCTCTACAAAGAGGGCGCCAATGACGGCTTCCATGAAGCCGTGGGCGATACCATTGCGCTGTCGATTACCCCGAAGTACCTCAAGGAAATTGGCCTGATGGACGAGGTGCCGGATGAAAGTAAGGATCTCGGCTATTTGATGCAGCAGGCACTGGATAAGATTGCCTTCCTTCCGTTTGGCCTGATGGTGGACAAGTGGCGCTGGCAGGTATTCAACGGAGAGGTGCAGCCTTCGGATTACAACAAGGCCTGGTGGAAGCTGCGGGAGGAATACCAGGGTATCGAAGCCCCGGTCGAGCGCTCGGAAGTGAACTTTGATCCGGGTGCCAAGTATCATATACCGGGCAATACGCCCTATGCGCGCTATTTCCTCGCTCGTATCCAGCAGTTCCAGTTCCACCGTGCGCTGTGCGAAGCTGCCGGTGAGACCGGACCGCTGCACCGCTGTTCCATTTATAAAAACGATGAGGCGGGTAAAAAGTTGCGCGCCATGCTGGCCATGGGTGCCAGCAAACCCTGGCCGGATGCTATGGAAGCTCTGACAGGACAGCGCGACCTGGATGCCTCTGCGATTATCGATTACTTCCAGCCTTTGATGGCCTATCTGGAGACGCAGAACCAGGGGCGCCAGTGTGGTTGGGAGCCGGCAGCGGAGCTTGGAAGCGCTGGCCAATAAGTTTGTGCATTGGGCAATCCAACAGGTCATACACTGATTGGATTGATGCGGGCGAACTCAGCCCGCTGTATTCTTGATTTGTGCCGGATCGCGCCGGCACTTTATTGAATTGCCTATCAATGGACTGAGCCCAAGTTTTCAATAGCCCCTTCTGAATCCAACAGTGCTGCATACTGTTTAGTGATGATATTCATATTGCGCAACATCAGGTCTGTGGTGCCTGTGATCACATGAAGTTGGCGCTTCTCGGATATCTGCATTTCCCCTGTGAAGCCGCGGTTTGCATAGTTGAGGTGGTCCAAGGCTTTGCGAAGGTTGCGGTTGATCTCAGGGGTATTCAGGGGGCTGTCCAGAAGTTGGTTCAGTCGGTGTGTGTATTCCGCCAGATCCCGTTGCAAGCCGATTTCGGCATCGCCCGGGGAGATTCCCCAGCGTTTTGCCGCGTAGTTCTTGGCAATGCGCTGGGACAGCATACGCTGGCGCCCGGCAATATTGATCAGTTCAGCGCTATTGTGGTTGGCGAGCCGTTCCAGCTTTACCACGTAGGTGTGGGCGGCCGACAGGAGCCTGTTGCTGAGCCTGAATAATTCAGTTGCCGTGCCCCTGCTGGCCGGTTGCCGGGTAATGCGTTCAAATGCTTTCCACTCTTGCTGTACTTTGAGCAACTGAGGGCTGAGTTTCCCGGCTTTGGGGAAGGCTGACAGCTTTCTATGGTTTTGTTCAAACTCCTGTATTGATCGCTTGAAGACTTTTTCATGGCGCTGTATCCCGGGCTGGATACCCTGCAGGATGTAGGTTTGCGCAATACGCTGGGACAGCATTCGCTGGCGGCCAGCCAGATTAATGGCTTCCCCCATGCTGAAGGCAGAGACTTCCAGGCTTAAAATAAACAAGGTGAATATTGCGGGCAGCTTCATGGTCTTACTCTTGTAGTTTTGCGCGTGCGCTATTCTTTACCCGGCAACCCAACAGCTATGGCGTAGTCTGTTTGATTGTCGCTCCAGCAATACTGCGGCCACTGCCTGGAGTGATCGGTATTGCAGCGGTTTGCCTCGGTCCCATCCAGTGTCGTATTCCTCCGGCAACCATTTTACTGTGGTGCTCAATACTCGAAACGAGCGCTGTATGTATAGCAAATTCTGCCCGATCTTTATCTAGCCCGTTTTCCCCGTATTGGCACTTTGGGGGTATTGACGGGCACGGTTTTTTGCCTGATGAACGCCAAAGGTATTGAGTCGGCTTCCCTGGTATTCTGCCTTATGGGTTTGTTGATGCGTCCAGGCGTTTGTGGTTGTACTCCCAATAAAAAAGGCCCCACCCCCGGCTAGGGTAGAGCCCTGTTTTGGTTAAATCCAGGCGTTAGAAATGGTAGTTGAGGGATACCCCATACAACCAGGCTTCGGTCTTGGTGGTATTGCCGTCGAAGTAGGTTGGAACCGGAACGGGCGCGAATTCCTGTATTCTCTCATCGTCGCCCCAAAGGTAGGCCACGCCGCCATCAATGCTCAGTTTTTCGCTGACATTGTAGGTGGCGCCCAATGTCAGCCACTGGCGGTCAGTATCCGGAATGCCCAGTATGCGCTGGGTAATCGACAGCTCCAAGCCGCCGTTATCCGCGGCGATCATTTCCGTTTCCTCGCGGTTGAAGCCGTCGCGCGCCGCGCTCTCATCATAGGCGTAACCGGCGCGCAAAGTCAGCTTGTCATTGTAAAAGTACTCCCCGCCAATACTGTAGCGGGAGCCGCTCTCGAAGTTCAGTTCTCCGACGAGCAGGGGGTTGAATCGCTCATCGGCACTGGGGATAAATGCCTCCAGGCGCTGGAGGTCGTCCCAGTCGGCCCACATATAGCCCAGTGCGATGGCCCACTTGTTATTAAAGCGGTGGTAGAAACCCAGTTCCAGCGTATCCGGCAAGTCGAGGCTCAGGTTGCCATTGGCATCGTCAAACGGATCTAGTGGGCTTGGCAGCAAGTCGGAATTTACATCCCCCTTGAGTTTGGGGTCGTATTCTGCATGGTAGGAAATGCCTGCGCGGGTATTCTCGCTGATGCGCCACAGCGCACCCACAGTCCAGCTGACATCCCAGTCGTCGCCCTCGATATTGAGGATGGAAGCTCCGGAGAGGTCGGTACCCAAAATGGGATCCAACGCGAAATTTGTGGGTACAGTGGTTCTCAGTCTGGCATCGGCATAGAGAAAGTTAACGGATGCACCAATGCTCAAGGTGTTATTGATATCGTAGGCAACAGACGGCTGGATATTGACCGTAATCAGTCTGGTCTTGTTGGCAATTGGAGTGCCACGAAAACTGTTGGGTAAATCGGTTTCCAGGCCGAAGTCGGTGTACAGGGCCAGGCCAAAGGACCACTCGTCGTTGATGGGGGCCGCCAGGTAGCCATTGGGGACCCAGGCGGTAGTGGCGTAGTCGTTGGCGCGCGCCCGCTCGCTATTCTCCAGAAAAATGGTATTGCCATCCGGACCTACCCCAAGCGGTACAAAATAGGTGACATCGCCGGCCACATCGATCTCGGGGTCCACGAAGGTGGCGCCGATGGAAAACGTATAGGTGTCAAACAGCGCAGAGCCCGCGGGGTTGCGGCCGAGAATCGCGGCGTTGTCGCCGATGGTATTCTCGCCGGCAAAGGCGCGCCCGAGGCCTGAGGTACTGGTTTCCGAGATATAAAAGGCCGCAGCCATAGCGCCTTGGGATACGGAGCTGATTGCCGCGGCGAGTACTGCGTGTGGTAGGTATTTCTTGTTCATGGAAGCCATCTCTAAGTCTGCTGATTACTGAAAACCATAAACGGTATTCAAACGAATGCCGAGGTATGGAGGAAGGCAATTAGACTTATGCAAGTGCCTTCCTTCTTTCTGAACAGGTGCCTTACCTGAAATTTCAGCAATATAAAGTCATATAAGTCAGGAAAGGGACCACTTTTATAAAGAGAAAGCAGGCAAAAATCCATCAAATACGAAGAGTTTTTTTGCTTTCCAGACCGGTGATTCAATTTTGGCTTGCTGTGACTTTTTTTCCATCAATGGATAATTTGGTCAGGCTGATTTGATACCTTTTGCCATTTTCTTCTCTCTGAACAAGTTTCACCAAAGCATAGTTCCAGCGGGGGGCGAACCACACGGTGGTCTCTCTTGCAGAATCGGCATTTCGAACCCGCCGTACCTTGATGACCTCAATTTCCCCAAGTGGCGTCACCAGGGTTTCAGTGCCCTCCCGGGCGAAGGTGTACTTGCGCACTTTCTTGCCGTCAGCAATTTCATATTGGAGGGTTTCCTTGCCTGCGGCGATATCCAGCGCCAACTGCAATTGGTAGCTCACCTTGTCGAGGATATGGGGTGATACACCCTTCAAATCCCGCTCCGGGTTTGAAACATTGAGCACCATGCCTTTACTGGGCTCAAAGTTCAGTATGGTGCCGCGATCCCGGCCCAGCCCGGTTCTGCGGTATTCGTAATGGTAGGGGATAATCTGGTCGTCGCGGCGGGTAAAGCGGGAATATTCATTGATATGGGCAAACAGGGTGTTGGTATCAAAATCCAGGCGCCAGTTGTCGTCCTGGCCTGTAAGCTTTCGGGTAGCCGTGACGCTGATACCGTTAAAGCGCGCGGTGTAAGTTGCTTTAAAGGGTTCCAGTTGGTTGGCCAGGGATGGGCCGGAAAGCAGAAGAAGAAACAGGGAGGAAACGAAAAAACGCACGGTGAAGCTCCGCAAAAACTGACTCTTGTTGAATATTAGTCGGCGGGGCTGGCAAAGTACATGAAAGGGCGTTTGCCCCGACAGCGAATGCGCCGGGTTTAACCGGTAAGCCGAATACCGCTGTGCGGTAGCAGTGTATCGTCAAGCAGGGCGCGCTCGCCACGCATATGCAGACGATGCTCCGCGAACCAAGTGACAGCCAACGGATAAATCGCATGTTCTTGCACCTGGACCCGGCTCGCCAGGGTTTCCGGTGTGTCTCCAGCCTGTACAGGAACCGTGGCCTGAACGATGGGCGGCCCGCCGTCGAGCTCTTCGGTGACAAAATGGACAGTGGCGCCGTGCTCGCTGTCGCCGGCCTGCAGAGCCCGACGGTGGGTGTGTAGCCCCTGATATTTTGGCAGCAGAGAGGGGTGAATATTGAGCAGTCGGCCCCTGTAATGGCGCACAAATTCCGGCGTCAGTATGCGCATAAAGCCGGCCAGCACAACCAGGTCCGGGCTTTGGCGGTCGATCGCTTCAATCAGTGCGCGGTCAAAGGCTTCCCTGCTGGAAAAGTCGTGATGATCCACCACCGAGGTGGGGACGCCGGCTTCGGCGGCACGGGCCAGACCATAGGCTTCCGGCCTGTTGCTGATAACCTTACAGACGGAAAATGGTGCTTCGGTTTTGTTTGAGGCTGTCAGCAGCGCCTGCAGATTACTGCCGCTGCCGGAGATCAACACCGCGACTTTGCAGTTTTTTCCGGACATTACAGGCCCGCCAGCGCAACAGTTTCAGTGTTTCCGGCGGCATCTTCAATACCCCCCACGACAAAGGCATCCTCACCCAATCCCTTGAGGGTTGCGAGTGCGTTGTCGGCCTGCACTGCCGGTACGCAGATCACCATACCGATGCCGCAGTTGAAGGTGCGGTACATTTCGCGGGCGTCGATGTTGCCGGTATTCTGTAACCAGCGGAAGACCGCCGGCATCTCCCGCTTGCCGATATCCACACGGGCGCGACAACCCGTGGGTAGAACGCGCGGCAGGTTTTCCAGCAGACCGCCACCGGTAATATGACAAAGGGCGTTGACCTGGCAGTTTTTTATCAGTTGCAGCAGGCTCTTGACATAAATGCGGGTAGGGGCCATCAGTGCATTGGCCAGGGTGATACCGCCGATATCCTCCTGCAGATTGGCGCTGCGTACTTCGAGTACTTTGCGAATCAGGGAGTAACCATTGGAGTGGGGACCGCTGGAGGCGAGGCCAATCAGCACATCGCCAGTGTTCACTTTGCTCCCGTCGATGATTTCAGATTTCTCCACAACCCCTGTGCAGAATCCGGCCAAGTCGTAGTCGTCACCTTGGTACATTCCCGGCATCTCGGCGGTTTCCCCGCCCACCAGAGCGCAGCCCGCCAGTTCGCAGCCTTTACCAATGCCGGAGACCACCTCGGCGGCAATATCCACATTAAGCTTGCCGGTGGCGAAATAATCGAGGAAGAACAGCGGTTCGGCACCGGCAACGACCAGATCGTTGACGCACATCGCCACCAGGTCGATACCGATAGTGTTGTGAATGCCCAGGTCCATCGCCAAACGCAGCTTTGTCCCCACGCCATCGGTACCGGAAACCAACACCGGCTCCTTATAGCCGGCAGGCAGCGCACACAGGGCGCCAAATCCGCCCAGGCTGCCCATCACTTCAGGGCGGGAAGTGCGCTTGGCGACACGCCGGATACGCTCAACAAGTGCGCTACCTGCGTCAATATCAACACCGGCATCCTTATAAGAGAGCGGGGTCTGTGTGGATCGCGACTTGGAATTACTCATGACTCTTCCTGCGGTGGGGCCTCGGAGGGCGCGTATTCTAGCTGGGTCTCGGTCTGGTAGCTACGCCCAGGTGGTATCTGGGTGCATGATCCCGGGCTTTTGTCCCTAAAGAACCTGTTGAAACCTTCTCATTGTGCGCACTCGGGGCTGAGAGAAACGGATGACGCTGATACAATAGCCTCAATTTTTACCCCCTCCGTGTATTTTGGTGTCTTGCCCAACACGAATGGCTTTGTGCAAGCGCGCGGGGTGGGGCGAGGTTTGGAGAGAAATTCTATGCACAAGCTGCTCCAGCAGGGGTTGGTAATGCAGTTGTCGGCACTGTTGCTCGGCGTTTTCATCCTGCCAGTCCAGGCTCGGGTTATCTCGGATCTGTACGAAGTGGTAGAGGCTGTGCCGAGTCGCGGTAGCACCGATCTCGCCTTGGCTGGCGGTCGGGGTCTTGAGCGGGTCTTTGTGCGGGTTACCGGGGATGCCGCCATCGGCAACAATCCCAATTTGCAGCCGGTCCTGCAGAAGGCTCAGCAGTTTGTACAGGGTTACCATTACACCAGCGAAGACAACCAGCTCTATCTTCACCTTTCCTTCGACCCCCAGGCGGTCTCCAGGCAAGTCCATCAGTTGGGTCTGCCCATGTGGCCCAACAACCGGCCGGGCACGCTGGTTTGGCTGGCGGTGGATACGCTGTTGGATGGGCGCAGTGTGTTGCGTGAAGAGGATGTGCCGGAACTGTTCTCCGTGCTGGAGGCCATGGCCATTGAGCGCGGCGTGCCGCTGGACTTTCCTGTTATGGACCTCAACGACCAGCGCAATATGCCGCTGGGTGCGCTTTGGGCACAGGATGAACGGGCCGCCGAGCGGGCTGGCCTGCGCTATAGCCCCGATGCCACTTTGATGGGGCGTATACTGCAGTCGTCGGGGCACCGCTGGCAGGCCGATTGGCTACTGGTACACGGCGGCCGCAGTTACGCCTTCGACAGCAGTGGTGGCTCTATGGAAGAAACCGCGCTGCGCGGCATCAACCAGATGGCCAATGCACTGGCCCGGCGCTATGCAGTGCGCCCCCAAGGGCGGGATGCTCAAACGGGGGCCATGATTGTCGAGTTGGCTGGTGTGGACAGCTTTGCCGACTATGTGGAGGCTTTGGCCTACCTGCGGGGGTTGGCGCAGGTGAGCAGCACGAGCCTGCTCTCTGTTGAGGGGGATCGGATGCGCATCGCTTTGTCCGTTTCAGTGGGATTGTCCAATCTGCGCGATACACTGGCTTTGAATCACAAACTGCGTGCGCCTGCGGATGGGGATACCATTGACCTGAACGGGTATCGTGCACCTCTGGGTAGTGCAGATAATCCGCTGCGGTACCGCTGGGATTAATATGCGTATTCCGCAACAGCTACCGCTGGGTGTATCCCTGCAAGATGATGCCACTTTCGAAAATTTCTATCTGTCTGAATCGGACCCCAACAGTCAGGTAGTGGCCCTGCTGCAATCTTTTGCCAGCGGGGAAAACCCCGAACTGGTGGTTTATATCTGGGGGGAGACCGGCAGTGGTGTGAGCCATCTGTTGCAGTCCGTCTGCCAAAGCGCAGAGAACAATGGCCGCAGCTTCCAATACCTGCCGCTGGCCGACTTGACGGCGATGGACCCAGTGCTAATGCTGGACGGACTGGAACAACTGGATCTGGTGTGTATCGATGACCTGCACCTTCTGGAAAGCCAGCCGCAGTGGCAAACGGCAATGTTTCACTTGTACAACCGCACCAAGGATAGTGGCAGACAACTGCTGCTGGGGGGGCGCAAGCCCCCCCGCGGGTTGAATATCGCTCTGGCGGATTTGCAGTCGCGATTACAGTGGTCTCTGCTGTTCCAGCTAAGACCCATGAATGACAACGATAAAATTGCCGCTCTGTGCAGGCGCAGCCGTCTGCGTGGTTTTGAACTCCCTGAGGATGTAGCCCAGTATATTCTCCACCGCGCACCCAGAGATACACGTGCGCTGTTTTTGCTGCTGGAGCAGCTAGACAGGGCTTCTTTGATGGCTCAGCGCAAGGTCACCATCCCCTTTGTTAAACAGGTGTTGGATATCTAGCATTTTGTCCACCCCGCACCGGTCACTTTTTCGCTGACCGGTAGTGTGCTTCTCCGGTTTTTCGATTCTTCCCTACGGGCTTTCGCCGGTCTTCATGCAGTTCCCGGCTGACCCTGCCGGTGCTTTTTGCTTTGAAATACCTCCCGGCCACAATATCAAGTTGTGGCGGCAGAAGGGTTCGTGCGGTGGGTGCCGCTTGCCTTTACTCCCAAAGTCCATAGCTTCAGGACCTTGTTATGCAGAATGTTCATAAAATTCTCTATGTGAGCCACGCTGCCGACGATGAAAGTAGCGGCTTGTTGCAGGCATTTGGCATCGCGCGCAATACCGGCGCTGTCATAAAGGTACTCCTTGTCTGCCCATCGGTGCCAGCGGGTTTTGAGGAGTTTAGTGCGCTCTGTGTGGAAGCCCTGCTGAAACGGGTCAGGAGCGAAATCGAATCGGCCCAGAAGCGCATGAACCTGAACGAGGATCAGGTCAAACTGGAGATGGAGTCCGATTGCGGCCCCCGCCCGGCTGAGCGGGTGATCCACAGGGTTTTGTCAGGCGGGTATGACCTTGTGGTCAAGAATGTGGAGGGGCGCAACCAGAAGACGGGGTTCAAGGCCATCGATATGGAGTTGCTGCGCAAGTGCCCCTGCCCGGTGTGGTTGTGCCGTCCGATAATACGTACCCATAAAGAAATAAGAGTGGCAGTAGCGGTAGATCCCGAGTGTGAGGCGGCCGGAACCTACGATCTGGCTATTCGCCTGTTGCGCTGGGCGCGCATGCTGGCGGATAGCTGCAGTGGTACCCTGCATATTATTTCTTGTTGGGATTTTGACGTCGATGAGTATTTGCGCCGCAACTTCCCGCTAAATGCAACCGAGGAAGAACTGGACGAGGCCACTGAAGCGGCCCGCTCCCGGCACCACTCGAAACTGGATGTGTTGATACGGGCATCCAGCATTGGTGGGGATATGCAGGTACACCATGTCATTGCCCATCCGGATAATTATATTCCACTGCTTATCGACGAAGAGTCCCTTGACCTTCTGGTGATGGGCACTGTGGGGCGTGCGGGGATTCCCGGTTTTATCATGGGTAACACTGCAGAGAATATTCTGCAGAAAGTCAGCTGCTCACTGCTCGCTTTAAAGCCCAGTGACTTCGTTTCCCCGATTAAAGAGTAAACAGTGGGCAGACACGGTTGCCCGGTGCTTTGTCCATGGTACAGCAGGCGGGCCCTGGGTAGGTAAAAGAGGGCGAAATTTGAAAATGGGGAATAATATAAATGATTAAAAAATAGCGAAAAGGCATGATGGGTTGCGCGCAAATTTTTCAGTCTTGGATTTAGCGCTTTGTGACTTTGTTGTGGCAATTTCGACACCCATGTCTCTTAACTGCCCAGAGCTGCCAGCCGCGGGTGCATGATCCTAAACCACAGCGCAGGGATACCAGCCAGCAGCATCATACCGGGGTAGCCCGTGGGCATCTGGGGACTGCCCTTATGGTGTCGAAGAACAGGGTACTTGCGACTGGCGCGGAAGTGGTGGTCCGAGTGGCGCGATAGTTCGAACAGGCTCAGCCGGCCAAGGATGTGGTTTGAATTCCAGGAGTGTGCCGGCATAACCCGCTCGTATCGGCCGTCAGATGCTTGTCGGCGGCTGAGACCATAATGTTCGATGTAATTGACCGTTTCCAATAAAAGAATACCCAGCAGTGCCGCGAGGACAAAACAAACTGCGGTTTTAGCGCCAAAAAGCCAGCCGATCGAGGCAATGAGCGCAACTTGGATAAGTTGAAATTGCAGCATTTGGTTGGCGGTGCTGCACCAGGACCTGCCGCGCTTGGCCAGCCGCTGTGCTTCAAGCCGCCAGGCGGAAACATATCCCTGTCCGATTGAGCGCAGCCAAAAGCCGTAGAGCGTTTCGCCATAGCGTGCACTGGCGGGATCCTGTGGTGTGGCTACACGCCGGTGATGCCCACGATTGTGTTCGATGTAGAAATGCATGTTGAGGGAAGTGAGCAGCAGCAGTTTTGCCAAAGTTTGCTCGAAGCGACTCGTTCTATGGCCCAGCTCATGACCGATATTAATGCCGAAGGATCCGCACATCAGCCCCATGCTGAGGGTTGCCCCTGCAAGAGCCCAGGCTTGCAGCGAGGGCACCAGCACCAGGAAGTAGAGAAGAACTCCATACTGGACCGGGACAGACAAATACAGCATCCAGTTGAACAATGGATTGGAGAGTGCTGTTTGCTCCTGCTCCGGTCCCAGGTTGGCGGTCGGTGCGGGTGTGGCGAGTTCCAGTAGTGGCAGCAGTCCGTAAAGATAGAGAAGGGGTAAAAACAGCCAGAAGCCTTCCTGCCAGAACCCCAGTAGTACCAGTACCGGCAATATATAGGCGAAACTGTATCGCAATGGGTGCAAACGCATGACCACACCTCCGGCAGGCGCACAGCGCCTATTTAATTCGATTTTTTACTATTTTTATCACCGCAATTCCTGTGAAACCCCAGGCACACCAAATGCGGGGACAGCAGGCGTTGGGCTGAGTATATCACCACTGCAGTGGCATTTAGCGATTGACCTAATGGTCACGGGATAGTTTCACTTCTTGTTTGCCCGACGCCCTTGCAATGCCGGCAGAGCGCTTGAATCAACCCAAGGAGCTGCATAGGAGCACCAAAAAAGCACCCGGCCACTCGATATTGCCCACTGCAACTTCAGAACCCAAAATGTGAATTCAGTGAGGCGAAATTAAAGTCTGGATTGGGGTATTGCTGTAGGGATTTTTACATTTACCAGCTATGCAAGGTCCGAATTTGGGGGTGTTTTATGCGAACTTTCACGATGTGCATGAGGCAAGAAACTGGAATTATTTATTGGTTACCCGGAAGGTTGGGCTCTGTACGCAGAGTGGGTTGCCAGGATGTCGGGCTTCCTGTCCTCCCTACGATGACCCGGGCCGCTTCTGTCTGAGATATTTATGCAGTGCGCCGGTTAGTTACCAGTTTGCACCGTAAGCATGCGAGGTGCGATGAGGCAATTAAGTGCAGGGTGGAGAAAACCGGTGGCAGAGGCCGAAATGGCCACGGAAATTTAAGTATTATTTGTTATACAGGGACAGGCACTGGGCAGTGTCTTTGAGCGATAGTACTGTGCCTCGGCAGTTCTGGAGTATCAGATCGGTGCATGGGTTGCCGTGCGGAAGGGTGAGTGCGGCGATCAACAGGTTATAAGCCTCAGGGGCAATGATCAGTTACCGGTCTATGCCGGTAAAAAAACAGGGTCGCCAGGAAGGGCGGCCCTGTTTATTGCAAAGTGGTTTCATGCTCTGAGTAAACAGCATTGCGAGTGATCGGCTGTTTATCGCCAGCCACTCACTGCTGGGCCTGGACCTCAGCCACCCAATCGTCAACCAGTTCTTCCAGTACATCCAGCGGTACTGCTCCGTTGGCCAAAATAGTGTCGTGGAAGGCGCGTACGTCGAATTTTTCCCCCAGGGCGGTTTTGGCTTTCTCGCGCAGCTCGACAATTTTCAGCATGCCGATTTTATAAGCGGTTGCCTGGCCCGGTAGGACAATATAGCGTTCAATCGCCTTAACCACATCCCCTTTGGGGTTGGGGGTGTTTTCCACCAGGTAATTGATGGCATCTTCACGGGTCCACTTTTTGCTGTGGATACCGGTGTCCACCACCAGGCGGCCAGCGCGCCACAACTCCATGGCCAGGCGGCCGAAGTCGGAGTAGGGGTCCTCGTAGAAGCCCAGCTCTTTCGGTACCAACTCGGAGTAGAGACCCCAGCCCTCGGTATAGGCAGTGTAACCACCGTATTTGCGGAACTTGGGAATATCCGGCAGTTCCTGGGCGATAGACAGCTGCATATGGTGTCCGGGAATACCCTCGTGGTAAGCCAGCGCCTCCATCTGGTAAGTGGGCATGTCTTCCATTTTATACAGGTTGGCGTAGTAGATACCGGGGCGCGAGCCATCCGGTGCAGGGCGCTGATAAAAGGCCTTGCCGGCGGACTGCTCGCGGAAAGGCTCCACCGCCCGGACGTCGAGGTCGGCCTTGGGCTTGGTGATAAATAGTTGGTCCAGCTTGCCCTTCATGGTATTGATAATGGCAGTGGCTTTTTTCAAGTATGCCGCTTTGCCCTCTTCACTGGTGGGGTAGTAGAACTGTTTATCGGTGCGCATGAATTCGAAAAATTCCTGCAGGGTGCCTTTAAAGCCCACCTTCTGCATGATCTCACGCATTTCTTCGTGGATACGTGCAACTTCCTTGAGACCAATCTGGTGGATCTCGCCGGCGCTCATGTCTGTTGTGGTGTAGACGCCCAGGCGAAAGTTGTAGAAATCCTCTCCATCCGCCAGTTTCCAGGCACCGTCATCGGTGGTAGCGCCTTTTTCAAGTTGCTGCAGATAGGCAATCAGCTTTTCGTAAGCCGGTTTTACACGGTTTTTAAGCGCGGCGGTGGCCTGATCTACCAAGGTTTTTTTCTGTTCAGCGGCAATATCCAATTTTTCCACTTTGCCCTTGAAATCGGCCAACAGCGGGCTGTCCGTATCGCCATCAAAGGGGGCGCCGCTGATCAGGTTCTTGGCATCACTGATGGCATAGGGGAAGGCGAATTTCGGCACAATAGTGCCGGCTTTTGCGTTCTCCCTCAGGTTTTCTTCCAACTGGGAAAAGTGCTGGGGCAGACCATTCAGGCGTGAGATGTAATCTCTTGCATCGCTTACGCTGTCAATGCGGTGCTGGCTGATCAACAGGGAGGCCACACTGGTGTGGGTGGCATACATCTGATTGACCGGATAACCGTGGTTGCGCCACTTGTAGCCCTCGATATCCTGCTCCAGGTTGCGCTTGGCCAGTCGCAGGCTCAGGCGGGTGGCGCTGTCCAGTTTTTCGGGGTCAATGGTATTCAACTCAGCCAGTTGGCGCTTGTTGATCGCCAGGGTTTCCTCTTCAAACTGCGGGGAGAGATCGTCCCACTTGTCGTAGTCCTCTTTCATGCCCAGAAAGGTTTTGAATTCCGGGCTGCGGGCCAGGTGTTCCTGAAAAAAGTCCTCGAACATCTGCTTGGTTTGTTTGATGGCCTCCTGGCTCACCTTGGCAGGGCTGTCAGTAGCAGATTGAGTGACTGTACTCTGCGCGGAAGTCATGGTGTTTTGCTCCGCAGCATTGTCGGCGCTGCGGTTACAGCCGCTGATAACCAGCGCGCTTATAGCGGCTGCGATCAGGGTGGGTTTCAATTTCATGAGCATGTTCCCGGGGTTCGGATAATTGTTGTAACTTTGTGCCACCAAAAGGACACGATTTAGAAATACTTTTCTGCACGATCCCCATTTCATGCAGGATGATCGCGCAGGTCAGTGGGTATTGTGCGCACTCGCGCAGCTTTTGGCCAGATACAACGTATTTGCGGATAAGGTTGGTTGTATGGAGGTGCAGGAATAAAAAAGCGGGCATTGTTGGCCCGCTATTAAGTGATTTTGTGATCAGGCGAAGTTCTGGTTTACAAATTCCCAGTTTACCAGGGCCCAGAAGGCTTCCATGTACTTCGGGCGCAGGTTTCGGTAATCGATGTAGTAGGCATGTTCCCACACATCGCAGGTCAATAGGGGGGTTAGCCCCTCTTCGGTCAATGGGGTGCCGGCATTTGAGGTATTTATGATAGCGACTGAGCCGTCAGGTTTCTTCACCAGCCAGGTCCAGCCGGAGCCGAAGTTGTTCACAGCGCTGGTGGTGAACTCTTCTTTGAACTTGTCAAAGCCGCCGAAAGCCGAGTTGATGGCTTCTGCAACGACACCACTGGCTTCACCGCCACCATTGGGGCTGAGGCAGTTCCAGTAGAAAGTGTGGTTCCAGACCTGTGCGGCATTATTGAATACGCCAGCGGAGGAGGACTTGACCACCTCTTCCAGGGATTTGTCGGCGTCGGCGGTGCCCTCTAACAGGCCGTTTAGCTTGTCGACGTAAGTTTTGTGGTGCTTGCCGTAGTGGTACTCCAGGGTTTCTTCGGAGATATGTGGTTCCAGGGCATTCTTCGCGTAGGGGAGTTCGGGCAATTCGAAAGCCATGGTGTCTTCCTTCCTTTGTCTGAGGTTATTGGTGAGAGTATTCTACACGCGCTGCGTGTCGGAATTAAGCCGGTGCAATGGAATAGAGGAAGCCGGTACGATTTGCTCAAACTCAAGGGGAGGGGTTTCGTGCCGGCATCGCCCGACTGTCGTCTATTATTACCATTGAACGCTTACTTTTTCGTCAATTTTTGGTATAACTGCCGCAGAATTCGACGAATCTGTCTCAACTTAATTGGCACGTAAGTATTGGTTGGCCGCTACTGGAATAGAGTGATGCCGGACTGACCAGTACTCGACCTACCAGAAAAGTCACCGGGTGTATCGATCCATGCAACGCAAAGAGCCCACACTGGACGGCAATGCCGCTATTGAACCATCACTGGACCTCAAACCTTCCGAGTTGCGCGAACAGGTACCAGAGCCTCAGGTCATCGTGGAGGAGCATCGCGGTGGTTTCTCTTTCCTGGGTCTGTGTGCGCTGGTGCTCGCTTTGGGCGGACTCGCCGCATCAGGGTTCCTCTACCAGCAGTGGCAGGCGGGGCGCACGCAACTGGCCAATGCAGAAAACCGCATTGCCGATGCGGAGCATCGCATTGCCGAACTGGAGAAGCGCTTCAATCTGTCCGACGAGGAGTCCACCGCTTCCGTAGAGGTGCTAAATGCCAAAGCCAGGGAGAACACTTCTGAAATCCGCAAGCTCTGGGGCGTCGCCTACGATACCAACCGCAAGAGCATCGCTGCAAACAAGACGACTGCAGCGGCCAACAAAAAGCAGGTTGCCGCGCTCAATACCAAGCTGAACGGCCTCGGCGCCAGTGTGAAAAAGATCGCCGCAGTGGAGTCCGCCCTGGCCGAGCTGCGCAACAGCAACACCCAAAGCAAACGCGAGGTGGCCGACAAACTGTCCCGACTGGAGCGTCAGCTGGTATCGGTGCGCAGTGATCTGACCATGCGAGTCGGGGCCAACGAGGAAGCGGTGGAGTCGATTGATGCTTATCGTCGCTCGGTCAACAAGGATCTGGTGCAGCTGCGCGATGCCATTCGCTCTCTGCAGGTCAGCGAGCCGACAGCTTCCGCGATGTAACCTGAATCTGGACTTCTCAAAGGGCGAACCGGGTGTTCGCCTTTTTTATTGCCACCTGCCCAGGTTGGTAAACAGGACCCTCGGGCCGGGCCAGGACCCCTGCATTTCGTGTAAAATCGCCGGCTTTGTGACGTTAATCGGAGTTGGTTATGACCACTATCTGCCAGGGTGATCTGATCGAAAGCGTGGCCGGCGCGCTGCAATTCATTTCTTACTATCACCCGCAAGACTTCATCCAGGCCCTGGACAAGGCGTACAGGAAGGAGGCCAATCCGGCAGCCAGGGATGCCATGGCACAGATACTGATCAACTCGCGTATGTGTGCCGAGGGGCATCGGCCCATTTGCCAGGACACGGGTATCGTCACTGTCAAACTGAAAGTGGGGATGAATGTGCGCTGGGAAGCGGATATGGGTGTGGCTGATATGGTGAACGAAGGCGTGCGCCGCGCCTACCTGAATAGCAGCAACCTGCTGCGAGCCTCAATTCTTGCGGATCCCGATGGTGAGCGCAGGAACACCGGTGACAACACCCCGGCAGTGATCCACTACGAAATCGTACCCGGCGATACCGTCGAGGTCTATGTGGCGGCCAAGGGCGGTGGCAGCGAGGCCAAGACCAAGTTCGCCATGCTGAACCCCTCCGACTCGGTGATTGACTGGGTTTTGAAGATGGTTCCACAAATGGGTGCCGGCTGGTGCCCCCCTGGCATACTGGGTATTGGTATTGGCGGTACCGCGGAAAAAGCCATGCTACTGGCAAAAGAATCCCTGCTCGATCCGATCGATATCCAGGATCTGCAGGAACGCGGCGCCTCCAACCGCGCCGAGGCGCTGCGCCTGGAATTGTATGACTCTGTGAACAAGTTGGGCATCGGTGCCCAGGGTCTCGGTGGTCTGACCACCGTCCTGGATGTCAAGGTCAAAGACTACCCAACCCATGCAGCCAATAAGGCGGTGGCGATTATTCCCAATTGCGCGGCCACCCGCCACACCCACTTTACCCTGGATGGTAGCGGCCCTGCGCACCAGACGCCGCCCAAGCTGGAAGACTGGCCGCAAATTACCCGTGAAGCCGGCAGCAACACCCGCCGGGTAAACTTGGACTTGGTGACCGCGGAGGAGGTACAGACCTGGCAACCCGGTGAAACCCTGTTGCTCAGCGGAAAAATGCTCACAGGCCGTGATGCAGCCCATAAGAAGATGGTGGATATCCTCGTCAAAGGCGGGAAGCTGCCGGTGAGCCTGGCTGGCCGTTTTATTTACTATGTGGGTCCGGTAGATCCGGTGCGTGATGAAGTGGTCGGCCCTGCAGGTCCCACCACCGCCACACGGATGGATAAATTTACCCGCGCGATGCTTGAGGAAACCGGACTACAAGGCATGATTGGTAAAGCGGAGCGCGGCCCTATGGCAATCGAGGCCATTCGCGATAACCGGGCGGTTTACCTGATGGCTGTGGGCGGTGCCGCCTATTTGGTCGCCCAGGCAATCAAGGCGGCCAGGGTCGTTGCCTTTCCCGAGTTGGGTATGGAAGCCATTTATGAGTTTGACGTGGAAGAGATGCCGGTGACAGTGGCGGTAGACAGCCGGGGTGAGTCGGTACACACCACAGGCCCACTGATCTGGAAGGCCAGGATTGAAGAGGGCCTGGGGTAAGCTTGGGGTTCCTGGTAAGGCCCGGTTCGCTAAAAGACTATTGAGAAAGGCCTTGCATGGCTTCTCTTACCTGTACTGGCCAAGTCGCCTACGTGGTGTCAGAGCACAAAGGTTACGCCCCATCCCCAGTTTTGCACGGTACCGTCTACCTCAAGGGCCCTTAGGTAGACGGTACCTCGGGGAGGGCGACGGCTGGGGCCTCGGTGGGGGGCTTGTCCTCGATTTTGAGGACGGCTGGAAGGGCGAAGCCGATGGCGCCCATAAGAAAGCAGGCGGTGGCGCCGGCGATGTACCAGGCGCGGACGCCGACGAGTTCGGCGATGGGCGCCGCGAGGAGCAGGCCGACCGGGGCCGTGATGCCGGCGAGGCTACCGACCAACGTAAAGATGCGGCCTTGGAAGTCGGGAGCAACGGTCGCCTGCAACACGGCTTGGATTGGACCGTTGACGAGTGTCACGATCACGCCGACGGCAAACATCGCAGCAACGGCGGCGAGCACGGTCGGGGCGATTCCCACGGCCAGCGACGCGCCGCCCATCAAGATGAGGCCAACCAGCGTCGTCACGACACGCCGTTTGAACCCGCCCCAGATACCGAGGAGTATCCCGCCGATGATCGCCCCGACGCCGAATGCCGAATTAATCCAGGCGAGGTCGGTCGCAGTCCCGCTCAGTTCCTCGCTGACGAGCAGCGGAAGAAGCGAGAACGCCGGAATCAACAGCATATTCACGCCCATCGCGATCCCGACGATTCCCAAGTGCCCAGGCCGGTTGCGCAGGTAACGCAGGCCTTCCCCGACATTGAGGAAAGTGCGCTGGACGGGACCGACCGCGTCCGCTTCTTCTTGGGCGGTCTGTTCGGGAGTCCGCTCCGGCTGCGGCACCGTGATAAACAAGAGCGGCAGGATCGCGATCAACGCGGTAAAGACGTCGACCAGCATGATGCCCTTCATACTGAGGGTTGCGACCAACAGGCTGCCGAGTGGAGCCGCGATGACGAGCATCCCGCCCTCCAGCATCTGGTTGATGCCCTGGATGCGAGTCAGGTGGCGCTCGGGAACCATCAGCGTCGTGGATGCGAGCATCGCCGGCGAGTGAAACGTCGCGCCGATCGCACGGATCAAGAGCGCGGCAAAGACGGCGCCGATACTGGCCAGGTCCATCGCGAAGAGAACGACGAGCCCCAATGACGTGACGGCCACCATGGCGTCGGCAGCCAGCATCACACGCTTGCGATTCCAACGGTCGACGAGCGCTCCGGCAAACGGACCCATAATGATCGGAGGCAAGAGTCCGAAGAATGACGCCGTGGCGAGGACTGTAGCGGAACCCGTCTCCGCGGTCAGCCACCAGATGATGGCGAACTGCACGGTCTGGCTGCCGAGGAGCGAAAGCGCCTGCCCGATCCAAAGGATGAAGAACGGGCGCATGGGGCGAGCGTCCTGCGGGGCGCCAATCTGGGGTTCGATGGTGTCCAGGGCAGTCATCGGTGCTCTCCATCATCTTGTCAGGTGATGCGGCGATGGCATCTTCCGTTTCGTAGTGAGCTGTCTCTGTGTGACCTCGCCCGGATGGCAGCGTCTCGCACACGAGGATGGATTAGGTACTATTGTTGTTTTCTGGGCTCAGAGTTCCAGCCTGTTGCGGTGTATATCGACGGGGATACGCCCGGTGGGCCATGCGGAAATACAAGCGCTTGCGCGGCCACAAGGTGAGAGCATTCGCCTGGCGTGATCGCTCCCAGTTTTTTTGTGTCTTAATTGAGCGCCTTACGGCAATGACAGAAAGTTCTGTCTCCAATTTAGATTTTAAAGCTATTCATTAGCGCAGACCACTGCCTTTCCAGTTGTGCAAAGCTTTTCCCCGTAACGTCTTTTGGCTGTTGGCCTTTATATAATTTCCAATAAGCATCCAGTCCATAGTTTTCTATTAGAAATTGTGTGAATGCACCCTCTTGAAGGTAGGCCAGTTGCCTACCCAAGCCTGTTCTTGCCGAATGTCTTACTTCTTCTGTTTGTTTTAATGGTATTAGTCCACCGTACTCAATCGATTTTTCAAGCACTGCACGGTATAAATCCTTGCCAAAATCAGGGTATCCCGGAGATTCGCCAAACCGATGCTGCATGAAAACGGCTAAACCATCGTCATAAAACCGATCCTCATAGCCATTTTTCTTGTTCTTTCGGTAAGCACTTACGGCATATACATGAGTAAGCTCGTGAATAACCGCCATTCCCGCGTGTTCCTGATCATTTTCCAAAAAAGTATTTAAGACTCTCTGTTCAGGAATATGAATGGTGTTCCAGTTTTGATAAGGTGTGCGCCGTTGTTTGGAAATGTATACAACCAAAGGTTCTTTAATGGGGGTGCCTGTATATTCTCCGGTTTGTTTCAAGTAGGCTAAAACCACTTCTCTATTGTCTTTCACCCTTTTTGCCAACTGCTCAACAGCACTCTTAGGGACATTGTCATCATACTCAATTGTGAAATGTTCCGTTTCATAGCTTTTTGCCATTACGCAGGAAGAAAAAAACCACAACGAAAAAGCAAATATTTTTTTAAGCATACCAATTGTGTCCTTTTCTTATACTGGCCATGAATATATGGGGTTTGACGCGGGCCAAGCCGTCATCGGTTTAATTCGGATCGGGTTTCCCAGCGAATGCTGTTTCTTTTCTGTGCCAAGTTTGTGCAAGCTCCGGTTTAAATCCTGCTCAAGTTTAATTCTATTGGTCATTTCGTCATTCAGTATACGATGGGATTGGTGAAGATCAATAGGACGCCTATCAACGTTGCTAAGCATATCAATGGATATTACGTCAAAACGTCAATTCCCCACTTGGATCTGTATCGCAGATTGAATCACCTACAATACATCCTGTATCGGTTTGGGGCAGGAGAAGCCGAGCGTGATGGGCCTGACCTTAATGCGTGTGATTCGGTCTTGGCACTTGCTAGTAAGGCAGGAGGGAAGCATACCCCTCTGCCAGGATCGTATGAGGCACGGGTGCCGATTACGAGTGGTCAGGGATGTATTCACAGTGCGTCGTGGGAAAGGGTAAAGCGCTCAAGCCGTTAAAACACTGGTCATACCGTGTACCAGGTGGACAATAACGACAGGTTCTCGGCGCCTGTTGCCATAAGAGCGGTGTACCCCATTGCGCTAAAGCCCCCTGTTTGACTCTATTGACTGACAGGGTGCGGCGACACTGGCTGCCTCTGTGCAGAGCGCCCCAAAAGCTAATCGCATGCAGTGCCATATTGGTGTCGCAAAACCGTATAAAATGCGTTTTTAGGGTGCGCGCTTGTTTCATTGAAGTCCCCCGGTTAGAGTGGCCCCAGGTAATACAAGGGATAACAAGCAAGGTTTTGAGGGCCCATCCATGACCGAACTAGCTCAACAACAATGTGAAGCCTGCCGCGCAGATGCGCCGCTTGTCAGTGACAATGAACTGCCAGGGCTATTGCGACAAATCCCCGACTGGACGCCGGCCACCCGAGACGGAATCCTGCAGCTGGAGCGTGTTTTCAAATTTCGCAATTTCAAACAGGCATTGGCCTTTACCAACCGGGTTGGCGCCATTGCCGAAGAAGTGGGACACCACCCGGCGCTGCTGACCGAGTGGGGCAAAGTCACCGTGACCTGGTGGAGCCATGAAGCCAAGGGCCTGCACAAGAATGACTTTATTATGGCTGCACGTACGGATCAGCAAGTGGACGCGGACTAGGCAAAGTCCTCGGTTATTGATCCAGTAGTGTAGTGGCATAGAGAAATGATCTCCCTGCCTGTGTTCAATTCTTTTGGCCGGAAGGCGGTACAAGGCAGGTCCGTGCCGGCTTAATGCCGGCCACCTGTGGCATCCAAATCCAATGCTTGCAGATAGCCTTAAACCGGCAGGGAGCGCAGCCTGGGTTGGTGTGGATGCCGGCGGGAAGGAGACGCAAGTTGTCTGAGTATACATCCACGGTTGTCTGGCAGCGCGATGGCCAGATCTTTACCGATAACCAATACAGTCGCGCGCACACTTGGCGGTTTGATGGCGGTGTATCAGTACCGGCTTCCGCCTCCCCACAGGTAGTCCCAGTCCCTTATTCAGTGGCGGAGCATGTCGATCCGGAAGAGGCCTTTGTGGCGGCACTCTCCAGCTGCCACATGCTGTTTTTCCTCGCCGTGGCGGCCAAGCGCGGTTTTGTTGTGGATGAGTACTGCGATGAAGCGGTGGGCGTGATGGGTGCCATTGCGGGAGGTGGAATGGCCGTTACAAAGGTCACCCTGCGCCCTCAAGTGCTTTTCTCCGGTGACAAAGGCCCCACTCGGGCACAGTTGGAAAAAATGCACCACCTGTCCCACAAGCAGTGCTTTATTGCCAACTCCGTGAAGACCGAGGTGGTAACCGAGATTCGTGTGCCTTAGGTTTAGGTCTTACCCACCAACAACACCTTGTCTCCACAACAACACTACACAGCCTGAACGGGCTATTCACACTCCCGTTTGCGGTATTGGCCCGGTGAACATCCGGTAACCTGTTTGAATGCCTTTCGGAAGGCGGCTTCGGATTGATAACCAGCTTCTTCAGCAATATCTGCGATACCGCGCTGGCTGGTCAAGAGGCACTCTTGTGCACTGCGCATACGCCATTGCGTAAGGTATTGCATCGGCGTGATATTGACCAGATCGCGGAAGTGGTTGACAAAGGCCGTTCTACCCATGGCGACGGCATGTGCAAGAGTATCGAGTGTCCAGGGTTTTTCCGGCTCGTTGTGCATCAGGTTTAGGGCCTTGCCGATTTTCGGATCCGCTAATGCGCCCAACAAGCCGTGTTGTTCAGTTCGGTGCATTTGCAGGCGCAACACCTCGATGAACAGCAGGTAAGCCAGGTGGTTTGCAGCTGCGAAACAGCCCATCTCCCGTGTCTGAAGTTCATTGATTAAAAGATCGACAATGGTGCGGATTTGTGGCTGGCAACTCTGTATTCGAAAATCCAGAATCACTGCGGGTGGCATGGCATCCAGTAATGGCCAGGCATTTCGGCTGCTGAATTCGAAAAAGCCACAGACCATGTTGGCAGAAACCGCCTGGTGCTGGTCGATCGGTTGATTGACTTGATCCTGCGGGGGTTCTTTCGATTCACTCGACATCACATGCTGGTGGTCATAGGGAAACAACACCAGATCACCAGCTGTCAACAGGGTTGGTTCCTGGCCAGGTCGATGCAGCCAGGCCTTGCCCAATGTCAGCAGGTGAAACGGCATACGCCGTGAACCCGACGTATCAATCGCCCAGTGGCCACAGAAATCTCCGTGGGCGTAGACATCCACTCTCAGTCCAAGGCCCTGCAGAATCTTGCTCAAGGCATCCTTGTCATCCAGATACATAACAGCCGTATAACCAGTAAAAGCACAAGAATGTACTATTTGATCGAAAAGATGAACAAAAAGGCATATTAAGTACATCCATCTCTACTTTATAGTCCATTTCGCAACCTGGTTGCAAACACTGATCAAACATTTTGGAGAGATGAACCATGTCAATCAGAAAGACCTTAGCCCTGTTTATTCTGGCCACCGGGCTTTTGATGGCTGCGGTAGGTTTTGCCGGCACACCGCAAAAAAATAGTGACGGCGTGACTGTGATCCACCTTGATGAATACAACGGCTATTTTGAGGCCAAGGAAACCGTGGCCGGTTTGAAAGCCGGTGAGTACGAATTCGTTGTTACCAATAAAGCGAATAAGCTGGTGGGATTTCAAATCCAGAACTATAAAACCCGCGCCAGGTTAGACATGTTTTCATTGGAACCGGGTGAGACACGCACCTCGCGGGTGACCGTTACTGAGGATGGTGTCCGTTTCCGCTGCCCCATTAACCCGACGCCTTGGTACGACCTGGACGTTATCTCACCGGCGGAATCCTCATAAGCCCCAATAGAGGCTGAATGGACTCCTTATGAGTAGGGATGTCGGCCTGCCCTGCTGACGTCCCTGAGATCGACTGCCCGAGTGGCCGCCGCCGGCACCTATGATGCCCAAAGACAATGGCATGCCCCCGCCTGAAACAATCCCCCCAAGATAACAGTCACAACCTGTCCTGCCTGTACCCGTGTGTTTTACCCGGCCCGCCAAATGGACCCACCGACATAGTCAGGACTGGAGACCTGAGCGGGAGGATTTTTTAAGGGATTTGCTTGGAGATTTACACCTGAACGGGGTGTTCATCTGTTCGCAGGATTGACAAAATTCCCGGCCAGTGTTCAGGCCAAAAAACACCGGATTTATCCACTGGCCACAGCCTTGCCAGCGCGGGATAATAAGTCATAGCAGTCCCATCAAAGCGGAGACCGGATGCTGTACAGATTGGGGAGTCAACAGCCACAGTTGGTAGGCGAAGGCCACTATATCGCCCCCGGTGCCCATATCATCGGTGATGTGCGCATGCTCAGACACAGTTCTGTGTGGTTTAATGCGGTGGTGCGCGGAGACTGTGCACCGATCACCATCGGTGAGTACAGCAATGTACAGGACGGTGCGGTACTGCACGCCGACCCCGGCAGTCCGCTGGTGGTGGGTACCGGTGTCACTGTCGGCCACAAGGTGATGCTGCACGGCTGTGATATTGGCGATTACAGCCTGATAGGGATCAATGCGGTGGTGTTGAACCGGGCCGTGATCGGCAAGTGCTGTATTATCGGCGCCAATGCGCTGGTCGCCGAGGATACCGTGGTGCCCGATTACTCTATGGTAGTGGGCACCCCCGGCAAGGTGGTGAAGACCCTGGATCAAGCCGTCGGCGAGTTGCTCAAAGCCAGCAGTGACCACTATGCGGCGAACGGCAAGTACTTTGCCGGGCAGTTGGTACCCCTTGGGGCCGAAGATGTGTAAACAGCCGGTAAAACCCCCCGTATCGGCACAGCGCCCGGTCCAGTCCCCCTGTATTTCCGTATGTGCCCTCAATGCCAGTGATATATGTGAGGGCTGTTTTCGCAGCGCGGGAGAGATCAGCCGCTGGGGTGCCATGAATAACGATGAGCGCCGTACGGTGCTGAAGCGCTGCACCGAGCGGGCACGGCAGATGGGCCGTATTTGGTAAATAATTGAATGTGCTCTGCCGGGTCTAAGCCCCACAGGGCCCTGAGTAAAACGCACACATGACCCAATCCTTTGTCCACTTAAGAGTCCACTCTGAATTTTCCCTGATGGATGGCCTGGTGCGTATCAAGCCCGCCATCGCCCGTGCCCGGGAGTTGCAGATGCCGGCTTTGGCGCTGACTGACCAGTGCAACCTGTACGGCCAGATAAAATTTTACCGGGCCTGTCTCAGCGCCGGTATCAAGCCGGTGACCGGGGCGGATTTCTGGCTAAATGAAGGTGGCGAAGGCAAACCGACACTGTTCACCCTCTATGCCATGAATGGCGATGGTTACCGCAATATCATTGCGCTGATTTCGCGCGCCTGGATGGAGGGGCAGTATCACGGTAATGCCTATGTAAAGCGCGAGTGGATGCGGGAGTACAGTGCAGGCGTGTTGATGCTGTCCGGTGCCAAATATGGTGATGTTGGGCGTGCCCTGGTTGCCGGGCGCCGTACCCAGGCGGAGGAGTTGGCCCGGGAGTGGGCAGAATTGTTCCCCGATCGCTACTATCTGGAGCTGCAGCGCACCGGTCGTGCAGGCGACGAGGAGTACCTGCACGGGGCAGTGGATCTGGCCCAGGCACTGAACCTGCCGGTGGTGGCCACCAACGACGTGCGCTTTATGGCTGAGAGTGAGTTCGAGGCCCACGAGGTGCGTGTGTGTATCCACGAGGGGCGCACGCTCGACGATCCGCGCCGGGAGCGCCGTTATTCCGCCGAGCAGTATTTTCGCACACCCGAGGAGATGTGGGCGCTGTTCAGCGATCTTCCCGAAGCGCTGCAGAACACTGTGGAAATCGCCAGGCGCTGCTCAGCGCCGATTCAGCTGGGTAAGTACTTCCTGCCGGAATACCCGATTCCCGGGGGCATGACCGAAGGCCAGTTCTTTGAGAAAATCTCCAAAGAGGGTCTGGAAAAGCGCCTGGAAAAAACCCTGGACCGCTCTGCCCCAGAGTATACAGAGCGGCGCAGGGTCTACGAGGCGCGCTTGCGCTTCGAACTCGACATCATTCTCCAGATGGGTTTTCCGGGCTACTTCCTGATCGTGATGGACTTTATCCAGTGGGCCAAGGATCACGATATTCCGGTGGGACCAGGAAGGGGCTCCGGTGCCGGCTCACTGGTGGCTTACGCACTGGATATCACCGACCTGGACCCACTGCAATACGACCTGCTGTTTGAGCGATTCCTCAACCCAGAGCGGGTTTCCATGCCCGATTTCGATATCGACTTCTGTATGGAGAAGCGCGATCGGGTGATCGGTTATGTGGCCGACAACTACGGCCGCCAGGCGGTAAGCCAGATCATCACTTTTGGCACCATGGCCGCGAAGGCAGTGGTACGTGATGTGGCGCGGGTGCAGGGCAAGTCCTACGGCCTTGCCGACAAGCTGTCGAAAATGATCCCGCCGGATGTGGGGATGACCCTCAACAAGGCCTACGACCAGGAAGATGTGCTGCGGGAGTTTCTCAAGAGCGACGATGAGGGCCAGGAAATCTGGGAGATGGCCCTGCAACTCGAAGGGGTTTCACGCAATGTGGGCAAACACGCAGGGGGTGTGGTGATCGCGCCCACCAAGCTCACGGACTTTGCCCCCCTTTATTGCGACGAAACCGGCGCGGGTCTGGTCACACAGTTCGATAAAAACGATGTGGAGGATGCGGGACTCGTCAAATTTGATTTCCTCGGCCTGCGCACCCTGACCATTATCGACTGGGCCAAGCACATGGTGGATAAGCAGCGCGCCCGCGACGGGCTGGCGCCGCTGGATATCGCCGCGCTACCGCTGGACGATGAAAAAACCTTCAAGATGCTCAAACGGGCCGAGACCATTGCGGTGTTCCAGCTGGAATCCCGCGGTATGAAGGATTTGATCAAGCGTCTGCAGCCAGACAGCCTGGAGGACATGATTGCCCTGGTGGCCCTGTTTCGCCCGGGCCCTTTGCAGTCCGGCATGGTGGACGATTTTATCAATCGCAAACACGGCCGTGCCCAGGTGGCCTATCCGGATGCCAAGTATCAGCATGAGAAGCTGCAGCCTATCCTGGAGCCCACCTACGGCGTGATCGTCTACCAGGAACAGGTGATGCAGATCGCTCAGGAACTGGCAGGCTACACGCTCGGTGGTGCGGATCTGTTGCGCCGCGCCATGGGAAAGAAGAAACCGGAGGAAATGGCCAAGCAGCGTGCTGTTTTCGAAAGCGGTGCCAAAGCCCAGGGCATTGATCCCACGCTGGCAATGAAAATTTTTGACCTGGTGGAGAAGTTCGCGGGTTACGGCTTTAACAAATCCCACTCCGCCGCCTACGCCCTGGTATCCTACCAGACGGCCTGGTTGAAAGCGCATTATCCGGCCCAGTTTATGGCGGCTACCATGTCCTCGGATATGGACAAAACCGACAAGGTGGTGACCTTTATCGAGGAGTGCCGAGCCATAGGGCTGACACTGGTGCCCCCGGATGTGAACCTGGGTAGCTTCCAGTTCTCAGTGGATATTGATAACCGGATTATTTACGGTCTCGGTGCCATAAAAGGGCTCGGCGAGGGCCCGATTGAAGCGATAATCGCCGCGCGGAAGCAGGGCGGGCCCTTTTGCAACCTGTTCGATTTTTGTGCCCGCGTAGATCCGCGCAAGGTGAACAAGCGCGCAATGGAAGCGCTGGTACGCTCCGGCGCCCTGGATAGCATCGGGCCGGATACCGGCGACGGAGACCTGGGCTACACCCGCGCAGTGCTGTTTAACGTCCTGGATGAGGCGGTTAAAGCGGCGGAGCAGCAGACCGCCAATGCCAACGCCGGCATGATGGACCTGTTCGGGGCGTTGGTACCCCAGAGTGTCGACGGGGATGTGTATGAGGATTTTCGCCGCACCCGCTGTTGGAGTATTCGCGAGCGCCTAGAGGGTGAGAAAAATACCCTCGGCCTATACTTGACCGGCCACCCCATCGACGAGTATGCCGATGAACTGGGGTACCTGGTGAAGGCGCGCATTGCCGATCTCAAGCCGGGGCGCGAATCCCAAAAAGTGGCGGGGCTTGTCGTCGCCATGCGGGTGATGAAAACCAAGCGCGGCGACACTATGGCGATTGTGAGCCTGGATGACCGCAGTGGCCGCATTGAAGCGGCCATATTCAGTGAAGCGTTTGGTGAACACCGCGAGAAGCTCGTAAAGGATGCCCTGCTGGTGCTTGATGGCCCTGTGGCCAACGACGATTACAGTGGCGGTCTGAAGATGACTGTCAACGGGGTCTCGACACTGGACGAACTGCGCCGGCGCAGCGTGCATGGCGTGCGCCTACAGATCCACAGCGGCAGCGCGCAGCAGGGTCTGGCGAAGCAATTGGCTGCCTGCCTGCAGCCGTACACCGGTGGCAACTGCAAGGTTAGTCTTGAAGTGTTGCGCAGTGACGCGCGCGGCCTCTATCGCCTGCCGCCCCAGTGGGATCTGGAGCCCAATGATCAGTTGCTCCAGTCGCTGCGGGAACTGCTGGGGCGCGAACGGGTGGTACTGCAATATGCAGAGCAACACTAAAGTCTATCGGGCTCGACTGGCTGGTTCCGGACAGTTAAGCTATGCCGCTGTGATTGTCCGGTGGCGTTGAAGAGAGTTAAGGGCACAGATTTCATGAATTTTAATTTTCTCGAATTTGAGCAGCCGATTGCGGAGCTGGAAAGCAAGATCAAGGAGTTGCAGCTGGTCGGTGACGATAACGCACTGAATATTGCCGAAGAGGTGGCCCGGCTGCGAGAAAAGAGCAGAAGCTTGACTGAATCCATCTACGCCGACCTGACGCCCTGGCAGGTGGTGCAGGTGGCCCGCCACCCGCAGCGCCCCTATACGAAAGACTACATCGAACGCCTGTTTACTGACTGGGATGAGTTGCACGGCGACCGCCATTTTGGTGATGATCAGGCGATCATTGCCGGTATTGCGCGCCTTGAGGGCACACCCGTGGCGGTAATCGGCGAGGAGAAAGGCCGCTCTGTCAATGAGAAGGTGGCGCGCAACTTCGGTATGCCCAAACCGGAGGGGTACCGCAAGGCGCTGCGTATTATGAAAATGGCGGAGCGCTTCAGGTTGCCGGTGTTGACCCTGATCGACACCCCGGGCGCCTACCCGGGTATCGACAGTGAAGAGCGCGGTATCAGCGAGGCCATTGCCGAAAATCTGGCGGTGATGTCGCGCCTGCGCACGCCCATTATCTGTACCGTGATCGGTGAGGGGTCTTCCGGCGGTGCCCTGGCCATTGGTGTCGGCGACCAGTTGAATATGCTGCAGTACGCCACTTACTTTGTGATCTCCCCGGAGGGTTGTGCCAACATTATCTGGAAAACTGTGGATAAAGCACCGCTGGCAGCCGAGGCCATGGGGGTGACCTCAAGTGTGCTGGAGGAACTGGGTATTGTGGATGAAACCATTCCGGAACCGCTCGGCGGTGCGCACCGGGACCCGGACGCCATGGCGGCGCGCCTGAGGGACAGACTTAGCGATCAACTGGACCAATTACGCACTGTCCCCACTGATGAATTGCTCGAAAAACGCTACCAGCGCCTGATGAGCTACGGTAATACCGCTTCGTAACGCCAACCGTGCCCGGCAAACTGATCGCTTGCCGGGGTGAATGCCAAGCTCAACCAGCCCGGATCGCTGGAAAGAGCTTACGGCGATGGATTGCGGTAGTGGTATGCTATCTGCACAACACGGCCTCCCCCGGCAACTTCATCATTCACGTCGGATTTCAGTCGAAAAAGGGGATATTCACCAAGGCGTAAATACGATCCGGTCCACCCATATTGGGCGAATTACCCCACAAGCGAGCTAACCCCCCCATAATTATCAGCTATCTCTTTTGTAATTTTTCGCGGTTATTGCTTAAGTATTTTTTTGGATTTGTCTAATCAGCGGACTCATTCAATTGATTCTTTTAAAGTCCGGAACAGCGTTGTGTGCTGCGGATCTATTTGCCTGTATCCCCAAAGATGTGCACACACTTTACCTCTGAAGACGGTCGAGTCGTTGTCGGTTGTACACCAAGATCAATCCTTCGAATGGTCTTTTGCTGGCGTTGCGCGTAGGTCCCTTTGTATGCTCTTTGTGTAAAGTGCCGCAAAAATCTTTTCGATCTACTCGCCTATCCAGGTTGGTGAGGAGATCGCGTTAATTCTGCGTGCGAAAGTGGTCTTAGGCATCGAAGAACCCGGGTTGTATTACACTATGGCCCTGGAGTTTCTTTCGATGGCGGTAGTCTGCCACGGATTTGTGGGTTTTAGGCGTGTCCTGAAAAAAGACGAGACACTACCGTCAATTCCCCTTCACCCCCCATCGTTTGACTGGGACTTGTAATCTTAAGCAATCACCTTAGCCAGGGCTTTTCCTTAGGGTACAGTCCCCGCTATCCCGGATTTAATCCGCAATATCCCGTTTATGCCTCTGGCCTAATGGCAGATTGAGTCGAGCAAGGCACACTGCCGGCAGTTTATAAAAACGACCTGTCGCTATGGCTTACAGAAATCCCATTTGTACCGGGGTGTCATAAACCAATCTGCGACAACAGATATTTCCAGTTAGCTTCATAAAATCAATATCCGGGTGATCAGCCATGAGACAAAAGTGTTTTCACAGAAACCGCCTGGCGTTGACTATTTCTGTCGCCCTGGGATTAACCAATGTCCCATTAGCATCGGCGGCGGAAGGCGAAACCCTTCTCGAGGAAGTGACGGTGACAGGCATCCGGGCCAGCCTGAAGACTTCCATGGATGTAAAGCGGGATAGTGCAGGTGTTGTAGATGCAATTTCCGCCGAGGACATGGGCAAGTTTCCGGATTCCAATCTGGCTGAATCCCTGCAGCGTATTACCGGAGTTTCCATCGACCGCCGCAACGGTGAAGGCAGTCGGGTCACCGTGCGTGGGTTTGGGCCGGACTACAACCTTATTACCCTGAATGGCCGCCAGATGCCGTCCACCTCCCTTGTACAAAATGGTGGCGGGGTAAGCCAGGGGCGTGCCTTTGATATGGATAACCTGGCAGCAGAAAGTGTCAGGGCGCTCGAAGTGTACAAAACGGGGCGTGCGGATATTGCCTCTGGCGGAATGGGCGCGACGATTAATGTTATCACCCAGCGACCCTTCGACCGCCCAGGGCTGAACATGTCTCTTGGTGCCAAGGTTCTGGTGGATACTACCAATGTCGTAGGGGATGACTATACGCCGGAGGCTGCGGGACTGTTTAGCTGGACTGATGAAGGGGAGAGGCTTGGTTTTGCCCTAACCGGTTCCTACCAGCGGCGCGACAGCGGCGCGAGTGGTGCCTATACCAATAACTGGATAACCGAAGCTTACGATGGCACCATCCCCCAGTCCCCCGGTAAGGGCTCTGGTGAGCCCATCAATATTCTCAATGAGCCGGAACTGGGGGAATTGAGATCGTTGCCCACGGATCTACGTTATATCCATTCCGACCGTGAGCGTACCCGCATTAATACACAGCTCACATTGCAGTGGCGACCAATCGATACCCTGACCGGCACTGTGGATTACACCTACGCCAGGCAGGATATCTATGAAAACCGTTCGGAACTGTCCGCCTGGATGGACACCTATAAAAGCGATATCGTCTTTGATGCGGGTCCGGTACATACGCCGGCGCTCTATTGGGAAGAGCGCCGCGAACAGAACCCCCGGGATATTGGCCTGGCTCTGCAGCAGCAAAATCAGGTCAATAAACTGGAATCCCTTGGGCTGAATCTGGTATGGCAGCCCAGCGATGAGTTTGAACTGGTGTTCGACGCGCATCAATCCGAGTCCTCCAGTTTGCCAGATGCGGATTACGGAAACTGGATCAATATTGGTCTCGGGGCAAATGTCTCCGCCGGCCAGGGAATCGATTTTACCCGGGATGGCCTGCCCATTCTGGTCGTAGACTTCGATGATGAGGTGTACGGCAATGGCAATGGGAAGCTGGACGAGGGGGAAGTCGGTTCCTCGGTAAGACAGATATTTAATGACCGCGCCTTGGCAGAGTTTACTCAGGCCCGCCTGGGTGCCAACTTTGTGTTCAATGAAGCACATTCGATTGATTTTGGCATTGAATCCCGCGATATGGAAACGCGCCTGCAATCCTCCTTTTATCAGGAGTTGCTGGCCGGAGGATGGGGTATCGCCAATCCCGGTGACGTTCCCGCTGAATACCTGTCTCCGATCGACTATGCCAAGCTTTTCAATGATTATAATTTGTCACTGGGATCAAACAGTCGTGAGTTCTTTGACCTTGTCAGCGATGGTCGGGCTGGGCCACTGCTTCTGGGATATACCGGCAATGCGGCACTTATCGGCAGACATCTCTCCAACGCGGTCGGATTGCCCTGGGCGGTTAACCCGGTGGACAATCTGGATCGCACTGTCCACGAAACGGTCCACGGGGCTTACTCGCAATATTATTTCAGCACGGACTGGCGGGATATGCCGGTGAATCTGGTAGTGGGACTCCGGTATGAGAAAACGGAGATTGAATCCATAGATCTCACCAACTTACCCACCGAAGTAGTCTGGCAGAGTAACAACGATTTCCAAGTTCCTGCCGGTTCCATGGCCACCCCTTACTCTGAAAAGGCGGGATACAATCACTGGCTTCCCAATGTGGACTTTGATATCGAATTTATTCCTGGGTTGAAAGGGCGCTTTTCCTACAGTAAGACGATTGCGCGAGCCAATTACGACCAGATGGGGTCTGCCGCCTCCGGCCTGGGTGGCCCCTCCTTGCCGACCCTACTCTCAGGTTCTGCCCTCGGTACAGCGGGATCGGGCAATCCAGGTATATTGCCACTGGAGTCGGATAATCTGGATCTGTCCCTGGAGTGGTATTTCGATGAGTCCAGCTATGTTTCCATGGGTTATTTTCGCAAGGATGTCGATAACTTTATCGGTACTGCGACAACGGATGTCAACTTGTATGGCCTCACCGATCCCACCAACGGTCCGCGCGCTACCCAGGCAATGGCGGATTTGGCAGCACTGGGAGAGCCACTCAATGATACCAATCTTTTTTCAATGGTTGCGGCCAATATACTCGGGGTTGATTTCTATGACTATACCGCAGAAGAGTTTGAAAATCGGGTCGATGTTACCGGTAATGCTGATGATGAACCCATCATTTTCCGCGTATCACAACCCAAAAATTCTGAGAAGGCGGTGATTGATGGCTGGGAATTGGGCGTTCAGCACTTCTTTGGCGGGACTGGTTTTGGTTTGCAGGCAAACTACACCATTGTGAATGGGGATATTGAGTACGATGTGGAGCAGGACCCTGCGATCAATGGAGGGGAGCAATTTGCCTTAACGGGACTCAGCGATACCGCCAATGTATCGTTGATTTTCGAAAAGTATGGCCTTTCTGCCCGGCTTTCCTATAACTGGAGAGAGGCGTTCCTCGCTGGAATTGAGGATGGCGGAAGGCGTCCACGATATACCGAAGAATACAGTCAGGTGGACCTGAGTATTGGCTATGAAGTGCAAGAAAATCTGAAACTCAGTCTCGAAGGCATCAATCTACTGGGTGAGGACCAACGTCAGTTTGCGCGTTCAACAAGTCAGCTGTTGCGTATGGAGATATTGGGCCCACGCTATGCCCTGAGTGCCCGCTATCATTTTTGAAGGGGGAGCCCTGAGGTCTTGTCAGACCATGCAGGTAGTTTGGGCAAAGAATTTATCCGGCAGGTAACCAGCTTGCCAGACTAACGTGATGCTGCGGCCGTGGGCAGAGGCGCGTATTAGAATTACAGGCATTTCCGCCGGATTTTTGAATGCGACAGCCAAAAAGGCGGTGGACAATTTATTCAATACCGGTTGAATAAAAATGACAAGAGAGTCGTATGGGTGACCAATATTGTAATTCTCGACAGTAAGCGCAACCGAGATATCAAGGTGGCATTTGAACCCAGGTTAACTCCTCAGGATGGCCTGGGCCATATTCAGGTTTTTCCTTCAGAGTTAGAGGCTGCCCATAAAGAATTTCCGGTTTTCTTTAAAAAACATTCAGGAACCGGCCAATTTTTTTTGGTGGCTATACTTTCCCTGCAGGAAAACGGCAATATATTTTCAAGTGATGGTAGTTGGGACTCCCGCTATATCCCCCTGATGTCCCGGCGCGGGCCCTGTATGATTGGTCGCAGTGGCGGTTCATTGAGCCTGTGTGTGGATTTGAATGATGCACGCGTAGGGGAGCAGGGGCAACGCTTGTTTGATGAACAGGGCTTCACCACTGACATTGCAAAAGAAGCTGCCGGCATACTCTTCCTGATCCACCAGGGGAAAATTCAGAGCGACCACCTCATGGATGCGCTCAATGCTGAATCCCTGATTGAGCCGATTTCCGTAGCCTATCCAAAGGGCGCTCCCTTGTGCAATTTGCAGGGACTCTATTCCATTAATCCAAGGAAACTGCAGGATTTGCAGCCTGACCCCCTCCAGCAGCTCAATAGAAGCGGGGCTTTGCGAAGTGCCTATTTGCTTGCCAGTTCCGCAGCAAACCTGGATAAACTCTGGCAGGGTGAAGAGCAGATGCCCAATGCCGATAAATCCAGCGAGCGTTGAATCGATATGGACAGAATCCATCAAGTCGTTATTGCGGGAGGGGGAACGTCCGGGTGGTTGGCTGCATCAGCTATTGCCAAACTCTACGGTAAACAGGTAAAGGTTACCCTGGTGGATTCTGCAGAGATTGGGCGTATCGGTGTTGGGGAGGCAACAATACCGCCTCTGAGGAATTTTCACCGTCTGCTTGGCATCCAGGAACCTGAGTTTATGTCAGCAACCCAGGCCACTTTTAAGCTGGGTATTGAATTCAAGCACTGGGCACAGCGGGGTGATAGCTATATCCACTCTTTTGGCATTACCGGTAAGGATTGCTGGGCCTGTGACTTCCATCATTTTTGGCTGGCAGGTCGCGAGAAAGGATTGGCAAGTGAGTTTGGCGACTACTGTGTGGAGTTGCAATCTGCGCGAAAACAGCGCCTATTGCCGGGAGATGCCGGAAACTTGAATTATGCCTATCACCTCGATGCGGGTTTATATGCGGAATTTCTTCGACATCATGCGCTGAAGCATGGATGTAGTCATGTTGATGGAAAAATAGAGCGGGTAGAAATTACGGGAAGCAATGGTTATATCGATGCACTGGTACTTGAAGATGGTACCAGAATTCAGGGAGACTTGTTTATCGATTGCAGCGGCTTTCGTGCGCTACTTATCGGTTCCGCCCTGAACGTCGGCTTTGAATCCTATGGGCATTTTTTGCCTTGTGATTCGGCGATCGCCGTTCAGAGTACTGCACAGGACCAGTTGCGCCCGTACACACAAGCGATAGCGCAGGAATTTGGCTGGCAGTGGTGTATTCCACTACAAAACCGGATGGGCAACGGTCTGGTCTATAGCAGTCAGTATGTGACTGATACCGTTGCGGGTGAACGCTTGTTGCAGAATTTGTTCACCGAACCGCTCTCTGAGCCCCGCCGGTTTCGCTATCGGACCGGGCGGCGCAAGTTGGCGTGGCACAAGAATTGTGTGGCCATTGGTCTGTCGGGCGGTTTTCTCGAGCCGGTGGAGTCCACGTCCATACATCTAGCCATGTCGGCAATTCTGCGTTTGCTAAAGTTATTCCCCAGGAATGGGATTTCTGACCTGGCGATGACCACTTTTAATAAGCAGACTCGTGGCGAGATTGAGAGGATCAGGGATTTTATTATCCTGCACTACAAGGTGACGGAGCGCACAGATAGCGCTTTCTGGCGATACTGTAACACTATGGCGATTCCAGATTCACTGGCGGGCCGCTTGGCATTATTTCGTGAAACAGGTGTGTTGTCTGGGACAGAGAGAGAACTTTTTCAAATCGATTCCTGGGTGCAGGTGTTACTTGGACAGCGGGTGGTACCCAACGACTACCACCCCATTGTCGATCTTATGAGTGACGATGAGCTGGGAAAATTTCTATTGAGCTACAAAAAATTTGTTGAGAACAGAGTTTCGGCCTTTCCCACACACCGTCAGGCGATAGAGCGATATTGCAAGGGCCGCTCGCAAGCGGATACCTGTGCATGAACAGGATGATTAAACGGGTGGTTGTGTTGGGTGGTGGAACGGCGGGCTGGATAACTGCTGGGGTGCTTGCTGCAGAGCATTGTGGTGAGAATGCGTGCGGCCTGCAAGTGGTATTGGTGGAATCACCGGATATTCCGGTGATTGGCGTGGGTGAAGGGACCTGGCCGACAATGCGCAACACCTTGCGTAAGATTGGTCTCAGCGAGACCCAACTGTTTTGTGAATGTGACGCCTCCTTCAAGCAGGGGGCAAAGTTCTGCGGCTGGAAAACCGGCAAGGCGGAAGAGTTCTATTACCATCCATTGATGGTGCCTGAGGGGTATGGGGAGGTTGATCTGGCGAGAGGGTGGCAGGAAGAGGAGGTGAGTGCGTCTTTTGCCGATCGTGTGAACTTCCAAAGTCATTTGTGCGAACGCGGCCTGGCGCCTAAGCTGATGACGACACCGGAGTATGCTGCCATCGCCAACTATGCATACCATATCAATGCGGGAAAACTCGGCAAGCTGCTGGCGCGCCATTGCCAAGAGAAACTCGGGGTTGTGCATCACCGGGTAAAAATTGACGGTGTGCGCAGTCATAATAATGGGGATATTGCCGCTTTGTTACGCGAGGGAGGTGGAGAAATTCCTGGTGATCTGTTTATCGATTGTTCCGGCAGCGCCGCCCGTCTAATCGGCCAGCACTTTCAGGTTCCTTTTATGTCCTGCATCAATCTACTGTTTAATAATCGTGCGGTTGCGGTACAGGTGCCCTATGCCCGTGAAAATGATCCCATCGCTTCTCACACCATCGGGACTGCACAAAAGGGAGGTTGGATTTGGGATATTGGCCTCCCTACGCGCAAGGGGGTGGGGTATGTGTATTCTAGCGCGCATATAGAGGACGACGCTGCCTACGAGGCACTGAGGGTCTACTTGGGGCAATGCCTTCCCGCGCAACAGGTCAATACACTAACTTATCGCCAGCTTACCTTTGAGCCTGGCCACAGGGCCAAGTTCTGGCATAAGAATTGTGTTGCTGTGGGTATGGCCGCGGGCTTTGTTGAACCCCTGGAAGCCTCAGCGCTGGTACTGGTGGAGATGGCAGCAGCCATGATCAGTGATGATCTTCCGGTGGACAGAGCGGTGATGGACACCATTGCCCAGCGCTATAATCGTCGGTTTGAGTATCGCTGGGCGGGTATTATTGATTTTCTGAAACTGCACTACGCGATTTCCAAGCGTGATGATACCACTTACTGGCGTGATCATACCCGCGAAGCCACCGCTTCAGAGCGTTTACAGGAATGGTTGCAACTGTGGAGCCGGCAGCCTCCCTGCAAATATGACTTCCCCCTGGTGGAGGAGGTTTTTGCCTCCGCAAGCTGGCAATACGTACTCTATGGAATGGGATTTAAAACCCAACCGAGACCCACAAGGCATCGTGCGCATAACACGGAAGACTACCAGAAACTTATCACACAGAATAAGAATTTCGCCCGGCAGTGCTTTTCTGCCTTGCCGAAAAACCGTGAGCTCGTTGAAAAAATCCAACGCTATGGGTTGCAGCGGGTTTAACCTGCTTCGTCAATCTGACTGCGGACGTCCATGTTGTCTTCAATTTTTACCCTTTTGTCGAAAACCATTGGGGCACAGCTGCGCTAACATGATAGAAAAGAGCGGCATGAATAAATGGCTTGATAGGTACGGGTTTTCCATCACCCAACCGAATCACCTGCCAAGGCTGTACTCTCAGGATCAATCACTATGACATTATTGCAAAGTAACACAGCATCTGGTGCTGCGCAGTTGCAAGCCGGCGACCAGTCTGCGCAAAGATTTGCGCTGGTGGCTTTGACTTCTCTGTTTTTTCTGTGGGGGTTTATCACCTGCCTAAACGATATTCTTATCCCCTATCTGAAAGGGATTTTTGATCTGAACTATGCCCAGGCCATGCTGGTGCAGTCCTGCTTTTTCGGAGCCTATTTTCTGGTATCCCTTCCCGCCGGTGCCCTGGTATCAAGAATCGGATACCAAAAGGGCATTGTGACGGGGTTGGGTGTTGCCGTGTTGGGCTGCTTGCTGTTTATTCCCGCCGGGCGTATGGAAATTTATGCGCTTTTCCTGGGGGCCCTGTTTGTTCTGGCTTCCGGTATCACTCTGCTGCAGGTATCGGCGAATCCCTATGTAACGGTATTGGGTGATGAGCACACAGCGGCCAGCCGTCTCACTATGACCCAGGCTTTTAACTCTCTGGGTACAACGATAGCCCCCCAATTCGGGGCGATAATGATCCTGCCGGCGGCAGGGGTAGCGGCCAGCGCTGCAGGAGCCTCCGCGGTTGCAGTGCCGTACCTGATACTGGCAAGCTCGCTTGCGGTTCTGGCCATTGTGTTTGGCATTCTCAATTTGCCACAAATGACCGCCCATACCGTTACCAAGGGACAGGCTGAGTCAGCCTGGAATTACCGCCACTTGGTGCTGGGTGCGGTAGCCATTTTCCTGTATGTGGGGGCTGAAGTCTCTATCGGCAGTTTCCTGGTGAACTTTATGGCCGAGGATTCCATTGCCGGTCTGGAAGAATCGGAGGCGGCATTTTTTGTCTCATTATACTGGGGTGGGGCCATGGTGGGCCGCTTCGCCGGTGCACTGATCATGCGATATATTGCCGCCGGAAATGTATTGGCTGTATGCGCGATCGTCTCTTGTATTCTGCTGCTAATCACAGTGATTGGCGATGGCTATCTGGCAATGTATGCGGTACTGGCGGTGGGCTTGAGTAACTCCATTATGTTCCCGACGATTTTCAGCCTGGCAGTGGCCAAACTTGGCCGTGCTACCAGCCAGGGTTCGGGGATTTTGTGTCTGGCAATTGTCGGCGGTGCTGTTGTACCTTTCCTGCAGGGCTTGCTGGCCGATCGTGTGGGTATCCAGCTGGCATTTGTTCTGCCAGTGTTCTGTTATCTCTATATTCTCTATTATGGGATCGCCGGGCATCGCCCGAATAAACGCGCTTGAAGGACTACCTCCCCTCTCCTAAACGCTTTGCGCCGGTGTCTGTATGCCGGCTTTTTTTGATATTGAGCAGGGGGTGTGCCCTGCAAAACAATTGAAAATTAAATATGGATTAGAAAAACTCCACTGGAAATGAGTGCAGGTGGAATTTTCGACGCTTTGGACTTACTGACAAGGCGGAAGAGAAGAATACCCTCCTCTCGGGACCGTATGAGGCATGGACGCCGATTACGAGCATACAGGGAGGTATTCACAACGTGTTCCGAGAGGAGGGTATTCTTTGCTTCCGACCCGGTAGTAAACAGGAATTCAGTATCGACAGTGAAAACCATTAAGTGGTATTTGTTAGGCTATGGTTAAGAGGCTTTTGCTGCTGCCTGTTGGGCTCTGTGGTTGGAGTCCAGAAATGTCTTGATTGGCTGGCGATAGTTTCGGCTGACTTTGACCTTGGCACCACTACTGAGGGTGAGAAAGTACTCGCCTTTAGTCAGCACCTTGATATGCATAATACAATTCAGGTTTACCAGGGTGGATCTGTGGATGCGCTTGAAGTTATACGGGCACAGTTGCTTTTGCAGGTCCTTGATTGTGCTGCGCATAACGTGTGTCTCGCCTTTCACATGCACACACATATAGTCACCAGCTGCGTCAATCCATTCGATATCCTGTTGGTTTACCATGGTGATGGTGCCGCGATCCTTGATGGCCAGGCGATGGGAAAAAGGTTGCGTTAGCGCATTTTCACCAGATAATTTACCTTGCCGGCTGGCATCTGCAATTGAGTTAAGCAGGCGACCCTTTTGCCCTAGGCGGCTGCCATCCTGTGACGAGTGCATTTGCTGTAGCCGCTGGCGGACCCGCTCCAGTGCGGTTTGCAGGCGCCTGCTGTCCAGCGGTTTTAACACATAGTCCACGGCGTGAACTTCAAACGCCTTCAGTGCGTAGCGGTCGTAGGCTGTCGTGAATACGATCAGCGGCATGGTGTCGCCTTGCAAACGGCGGACTACTTCAAAGCCATTCATACCGGGCATTTGTACATCGAGGATCAGTAGATCCGGAGCGCTGTCGAATACAGCCTGCAGTGCTTCCCGGCCATTCCGACAGCAGGCGACAATCTCTAAATCCTCGAATTCCTCAAGCATACTTTTCAGCAGTCGCAAGGCGAGGGGTTCGTCGTCCACCAATGCGACAGTGAGTGTGTTCATAGGGTTTCTCCCTGTGTTAGATGGGTAGTATGTGTAGGTATTTCCAACGGAATATCAATACGCACCAGCATGCCGGAATCCGTTTTTTTACACTGTTCTATATGGAAATTCTGTGGATACAGATTGCAAAGGCGCTCTCGTACATTTTTCACGCCGACGCCGGTAGAGGTAAAATGGCACTCCAACGTATCAGAAAACCTGCTTGAACAGCCGGTATCAGTGACTTCCAGTATCAGGCGGGAACCGGCATGTTGTGCGCTAATGGCGATAGTTCCACCGAGTTCATTGGGGGCAATGGCGTATTTGACTGAGTTTTCCACCAAAGGCTGTAGCAGCATGCTGGGCACCTGAGCGTTCCGCGTCTGCTCATCAATAGACAGGTCCACGATTAGCCGGTCGGCGAAGCGGGTCTTTTCGATTTCCAGGTAAAGCAGTACGGCTTCAATCTCCCGTTCCAGCGCGATTTTCTGCATCGGATCTTCTTTGAGCGACAGACGCAGGAAGTCGCTGAGGCGTATTACCATTTGGCCGGCCTCATCGGCCTGCTCAAAACGGATTAGCGCATTGATGGAATTCAGCGTATTAAACAGAAAATGCGGGTTGAGCTGATAACGCAACATTTTCAGTTGTGCCTCACTGGCAATAGCCTCAGCTTGCAGTCTGCGTAGTTGTTCGTGTTCGTTCACTGCAGCAACCTCAAGCATTTTTCTGTGCTCAACTTGCAGCAGAAGATGATATTTCACTCCGCAATAGAGAGCGCTCCAGAATAAAAATACGAAGAGAGAGGCGTAATACCAGCCGCCAAATTCAGACCAGATGGAGTGTTCGCCGCTCAGGCGGATATAGGCCTCCATCCTCACCAGCGTCCAAATCCCGGAGATCACCGCCACTGCAAGCAGATAGATAACTGTGCGCACGGCGAGCTCTGAACCCCAGGCTATGTCGAATATAGGTTTGAGAAAAAGCGACAGCACAAAAGCGATAACGCATTGAAACAGGGTATTTGCCGGTTCAAAGTTTGGCCATTCTGAGGGGGAATGCCACAGGCTGAGTGAAAGAAAAGTGACCAGCAATATCCCCGCCCAACTCACTAGCTGCAACTTCCAAAACCAGCGGTTGGACTGAATATCAGTGCTTAGGTTGTTATTTTGACGGGTTGAGTACTGCATGATGTCCCGTTTTTTTAATATTATGAAAATGCCGGGATAGACGCTCACCATCGCCTTCATTATTATCCTGTAGATACTACCTCGGCTTGCCCGGTCCCGCCAGGGCCAGGCAATGCAAACCTTCCGGCTTATCCCTCAAATAGTCCTTTTTGCCGGATTTTGGGGTGAACAATAAAGTAAATTCCGGCAATCTGGGCTTGGTTGACAACTTTTCTCTGGCCGGGCTTGGTGGCGGGAATCGGTGGTCTTGCCTGTACCTGTTGCATGGATTGTAGAAATTAAGCCGGCTATCCGTGAAATCGCTGTGTTCGGCTTTGAGAGTAATCAGAGGGGTTGTTCTCAAGATTTACTGAACTGAGCAAGTGATTTTGAAGGGGAGTAGCTTGTGTATGATTCAGTTCTTGCTGACTTACTACCGGGTCGGAAGGAAAGAATATCCCTCTCCCAGGACACGCTGTGAATACATCCTTGTACGCTCGTAATCGGCATCCATGCCTTATACGATCCTGGGAGTGGGGTATGCTTCCTTCCTGCTTTACTAGTAGATCGGGTGAATGCGCGCTTTTATGCAGTTTTTGTCGCGGTGGGGTTGTAGGATTTGGGATGAGTGGATTGATTGGGGTAAATGTACTATTGGTTTTGGGAATTACTTTTCGATGAGCCAGATGTTGCCCGAGTCGCGGCGCACCCCTGAGGAGATAGTGGTTAAGGAATCGGGTCATAAGGGCTCAGTGCCGGCGGGCGTTGCCCCCGGCTATTTCAATCTGGCTGCCCTGACTTCTTTATTTTTGATCTGGGGGTTTATTACCGGCCTTAATGATGTGCTGGTGCCGCACCTGAAAAATGTTTTTGAGCTGAGTTATACCCGGGCCGTATTGGTACAGTTCTGCTTTTTTGCCGCTTACTTCCTGGTCTCGGTACCTGCGGGATTGCTGCTGCGCAGAGTGGGTTATCAGTTAGGGCTGGTGCTGGGCCTGTTGGTTGCCTGTGCCGGTTGTCTGATATTTATTCCAGCGGCACGCTTGCAAATCTATGGGGTATTTTTACTGGGACTCTTTGTATTGGCCTCAGGAATTACCCTACTGCAGGTATCTGCCAATCCCTATGTTATCGCCCTGGGTGGCGCCCGCTCGGCACCCAGTCGGTTGAATCTGACCCAGGCATTTAATTCTCTGGGAACGACGCTCGCACCAGTCATTGGTGGTGCGGTATTTTTTACCGCGATCTCTGTGGGCTCTGACCCGGATACTGCCGCGAATATAGCTGAATTTCGTGCCCGTGAAGCGGCATTGGTGGAGACCCCCTATTTCTGGCTGGCGGTCATATTGTTGCTGATGGTGGCCTTCTTCTCCTGGATACGTCTGCCGGTGATCCCCAACCACCTGAAAGCCCCCGGGCGTGGGGTACTTGAAAAAGATGTCTTTTCTATTTGGCGATTTCCCAGGTTGACTTTGGGAGCGGTGGGTATCTTTGCCTATGTTGGGGCTGAAGTTGCTATCGGTAGCTTTCTGGTGAGCTTTTTCGGGGAGCCTTCAGTAGCAAGAATGCGACCCTTTGAGGCCGCACACTTTGTCTCTTTGTATTGGGGCGGTGCGATGATAGGCCGCTTTGTCGGCGCATTGCTTCTGCGCTACGTCTCTGCCGGGAAAATGTTGGCGGTCTGTAGTCTGGGCTCAGTAGCGCTGATTGCGGTGGCTATGCATTCCTCCGGTGCTATTGCTGTGTGGTCAATCGTTGCGGTTGGGCTGTGTAATTCGATTATGTTTCCAACCATATTCAGCCTCGCCCTGCGCGGGTTGGGTGGGCATACCTGTCAGGGTAGTGGTGTGCTTTGTATGGCAATCGTGGGGGGGGCAATCATTCCGCTTTTACAGGGCCTGGTCGCAGATAACGCCGGTATCCAGGTTTCATTTCTGGTGCCTCTGCTGTGTTATTGCTTTATCGTCTACTACGGGGCCTTCTCGCCGGATTTGCGTGGAGATGCAGAGGAGTAAGGCCGTCATCGCCTCTGTGATGGAGCGATGCTTGAACTTGCCTGGCGCAATTCTATGATCCTGTCGGGGCAGGGCGATAGTCGTATTTCCGATACAACTGACAATATGTGCAGGACGCAGGGTCCGTATCGCCTTGAGAAAGAACCACTTTACCTGATTTTTATTGCCCAATGTCGGTGTGGAATGAATGATAGATTCGCGGTGTAGCGGGCTCTGGGACGCAGGTACAGCTGAGGAAATCACAAATCCCTATCCGTAGATATATCCTTTGGGCATAGAAACTGCGCATTGCAAGATGCGGTGGAACAAGAATAATTAGCGAAGGATAAAAATAGTAATGAGAAAGCACACAACAAACAATTGTATTTTCCGCTCTGGGCGGGCCATTATGGCATTATTGACAGGCTGGTGGCTGTTGCACTCCGCCGGTGTATTCGCAGTGGACCCCCTGAGTGTCAATGGCAACCAGATTTTGATTGGTGGCCAACCAGGCAGCCTTGCGGGCAATAGCTATTTCTGGAGTAATAATGGCTGGGGTGGAGAAAAATACTACAATGCGAGCACTGTCAATTGGCTGAAGTCGGATTGGAATTCTACACTGGTCCGTGCTGCAATGGGGGTTGAAGACGGTGGGGGATATTTTGAAGATCCGGCCGGTAACGAAGCCAAGGTGCGAGTGGTAGTGGACGCGGCCATTGCCAATGATATGTACGTTATTATTGATTGGCACTCGCACTATGCCCATACCCATGACTGGAGCCAGGCGATCAATTTCTTTAAGCGTATGGCCTCTGATTACGGTCATACAAACAATGTGATCTATGAAATTTACAATGAGCCCAAACAGGTTTCCTGGAGTAGTGATGTCAAGCCTTATGCCGAGTCGGTGATCAGTGCCATACGCGCTATCGATCCAGATAATCTGATTATTGTCGGAACACCGACCTGGTCTCAGGATGTCGACGAGGCTTCTTATAACCCAATTAGGGGTTACGCCAATATTGCCTATACGCTGCATTTTTATGCTGGTACGCACGGCCAATACTTGAGAGACAAAGCGCAAACTGCACTCAACAATGGCATTGCGCTATTTGCCACTGAATGGGGAACTGTGAATGCAGACGGCAATGGTGGAGTGAATCATGGTGAAACGGATAGTTGGATGGATTTTCTGAAGTCCAACAATATCAGTCATGCAAACTGGTCAATCAATGACAAAAATGAGGGGGCTTCTGCCCTCTGGCCTGGGGCGAATACAGGTGGCGGCTGGTCTGCCTCCAGTTTGACTGAATCCGGGAATAAAGTGCGTCAGATTATTCGATCCTGGGGAGGGAATACACCTCCAACCCCGTCCGACTGCGACATAGTCACCTTGCCCGCAAGAATTGAAGCAGAGGATCTCTGCGAGATGTCCGGTGTTCAGATTGAGAGCACTACGGATGTGGACGGTGGCAGCAATGTTGGCTATCTCGATGCAGGCGACTGGATGAGTTACAAAATCAGTGTGCCCAGCAGTGGTGGCTATACGGTGTCCTACCGGGTGGCTGCGATGGGTACCGGCGGCGTATTGCAGTTGGAAAGACGTGGCGGTTCACCGGTATATGGTCAACTTGATATCCCCAATACCGGTGACTGGCAAAGCTGGACCACGATTCAACAGACTGTTCAACTGGATGCCGGAGAGCAGGAGATAGCCATTGCGGTTCTGGGTCCCGCCTGGAATCTCAATTGGTTGGATATTCAGAGCAGTAATAATAACCCCGACCCACCCAGTGAGGGGATCGTTATCGAAGCCGAGAATTACACTTATATGGGTGGCGTACAGGTTGAGCCCACCAGTGATATCGGTGGAGGACAGAACGTTGGGTGGATAGATGTGGGAGACTGGATGGCGTACCACGATATTGATATCCCTTCGAGCGGAAACTATACGGTAGAGTTCCGTGTGGCGGCCCTGGATGGTGGCACCCTCAGTTTTGAACGCGCAGGTGGCAATCCTGTTTATGGTACATTGGGAATTCCCGATACGGATGGATGGCAAAACTGGACAACGATTTCCATGACCGTTTACCTGGATGCCGGGAGGCAGAATTTTGGAGTCGGCGTGCCCCAGGGGGGATGGAACCTGAACTGGATACGATTCACCCGGCAGTAGAAGGGCGCACAGGGGGATTAACCCTCACTGGCTTTTTGCTGGCTGGGTGAATGCGGTACGCAGAGGTGCCGTCGCAGGCTGGCGCAATGTATTGAAAGCCCGGCAACGCCACGCAGTTACCGGGCTTTCAAGGGCAGCAAGCAATACCGGATTGATTGCCGGGTAAATGACAATTTCTCTCCAATCCCATCCTGTCTTCCCTGGGGGCATCCTCTTTCCGCCCGGATCATACATTTGAGTATACTGTGGCGAGGTTAATAACGGGCTTGCCATCCAGTGACATGCACTATTCCAGAACCGCTTCCGACACGCCTGCAGGCGGCACTGCAGCGCCACCCTGTGTCAGGTCATCTCTGGGTCGGCTTCTCCGGTGGCCTGGATTCCACGGTTTTGCTGCATCTGCTCGCCAGCTGCCAAATTCCCGTGCGGGCGCTGCATGTGCATCATGGCTTGAGCGCGAATGCGGACCGGTGGTTGAGCCACTGTCGAGAGTTCGCCAGTAGTTTGTCGGTACCCTTTACCGCGGTGCGGATACATGTGGATTCAGGAAAAGGAGGGTTGGAGCAGCGGGCCCGCCGGGCGAGGTATCGGGCTTTTGCCCAGGCGATGTCTGTGGGGGATCAGATTCTGCTTGGCCACCACGGCGATGACCAGGCAGAGACCTTCCTGCTGCGCCTCATGCGCGGTGCAGGTGTATTGGGTTTGGCCGGTATCGCGGAATCACGCACCGTGGGTGCGGGCAGGTCCCTGTTGAGACCGCTGTTGGGGGCGAGCCGTGCTGAGCTGGCGGCCTGGGCTGCGGATCACGGGCTCAGCTGGATCAATGATGAGAGCAATGCCGATGAGTCGCTGGATCGCAACTACCTGCGCCACAGGGTATTGCCTGCGCTTTCCGCGCGCTGGCCGGCCAGGCAGCGGGTTGCGCGGGCAGTGGACAACCTGCGGGAATCCGCCGAATTGTTGCAGGCGTTGGCACTTGCGGATCTGCACGACTGTGGATTCCGGCGGGAGCGCTGTGGGGAGAGTCTGGCGCTGGGGGTGTTTGCCGGTCTGAGTTTGGCCCGGCGCAAGAACCTGTTGCGCTACTGGAGTTTGCAACAGGGCGGTAAGGCGCCGGAGTGGGCCCCTTTACAGCAGGCACTGGCACAGTTGGGCGCGGCGGCAGCCGATGCCCAGGTTGCAGTGCAACTGGGAGGCAGAGTGGTGAGGCGCTATCAGGGACGCTTGTATCTGACCCCTGAGTTGGTGCATTACTCAATGAAAGAGATTGGGGACCAGTGGCGTTGGGATGGTATCTCCGAGTTGCTTCTGCCGGGAGGCGGTGTGCTGGCACCCTCACCGGGCTGGCCAGGTTCAGAGTATCGGGTCCGCTATCGTCGCGGGGGTGAACGGGCACATCCATCGGATCGGGTACACTCCCAGACCCTGAAGAAGTTATTGCAGGAGCGGGCCCTGGAGCCCTGGCTGAGAGACAGGGTGCCACTGGTGTATCGCGCGGGGGAACTGGTGGCCGTCGGCGGCCTGTTTACCTGCGAAGTGGCCGGCCTCACCCAGGCACCGCCGCCCAGATGGCAGTTTTCCGATTGAGTGGAAAGGGGTTTTCTGCTAGTCTGGCCCCCCGTCTCAATGGCACCGGGACAAGCTGGATTATACGCCCGGGCCTGCCCTGTAAGCTTGACTTTCATCGAGCACCCAACTGATCAAGGTTTTGCATGACGCGCTATATATTTGTCACTGGTGGCGTGGTTTCCTCATTGGGAAAAGGAATCGCCTCCGCCTCTCTGGCCGCTATTCTCGAGGCCCGTGGTCTCAAGGTAACCATCCTGAAACTGGACCCTTACATCAACGTGGACCCGGGCACCATGAGCCCCTTTCAGCACGGGGAGGTCTATGTCACAGAAGATGGTGCTGAGACCGACCTAGACCTGGGTCACTATGAACGTTTTATTCGCACACGGATGTCCAAGCGCAACAACTTCACCACTGGCCGGGTTTACGAAACCGTACTGCGCAAGGAGCGCCGCGGAGACTACTTGGGCGGTACCGTACAAGTGATCCCCCATATTACTGACGAGATCAAGCGCCGCGTACTGGAAGGCGGTCGCGATATGGATGTGGCCATCGTCGAGATAGGCGGTACCGTCGGCGATATCGAATCCCAGCCATTCTTGGAATCCGTGCGCCAGCTGCGCGTTGAGATGGGCATAAACCGCGCACTGCTGATTCATCTGAGTTATGTCCCCTTTATCACCACCGCTGGAGAAACCAAAACCAAGCCGACCCAGCATTCCGTCAAGGAGCTGCGTTCCATTGGCCTGCAACCGGACATACTGCTGTGTCGATCCGAGCGTGAGATCCACAAAGATGCCCGCCGCAAGATCGCATTGTTCACCAATGTGGAGGAGCGCGCGGTTGTCCCCTTGCCCGATGCCAAAACCATCTACGGTGTACCGCGCCTGCTGCACAGCCATGGTCTCGACGATATCGTTGTGGAAAAGCTGCAGTTGGAATGCCAGGCCCCGGACCTGTCCGAATGGGACAGGGTAGTGGATGGCAAGCTCAATCCCCGCAAAGAAATCAGGGTTGCCATGGTTGGCAAGTATATGGAGTTGCTGGATGCCTACAAGTCGCTGATCGAATCCCTCACCCATGCGGGGATCAAACACCGCTGTAAAGTGGATATTGACTTTATCAATGCGGAGGACGTAGAGGGGCCGAATGGTATCGATCTGATTGCGGGCGCCGATGCAATCCTGGTACCCGGCGGTTTCGGTGGGCGCGGTCTTGAGGGTAAGTTGGAAGCCGTGCGCTACGCCCGTGAAAACGATATCCCCTACCTGGGTATCTGTCTTGGATTGCAGTCGGTGGTGATTGAGTTCGCCCGCAATGTGCTCGGCCTAGAAGGTGCCAACAGTACGGAATTCGATACCAAGACGCCACATCCGGTGATTGGCCTGATCACAGAGTGGATTGACAGCGAAGGCAATGTAGAGACGCGCGATGAGCAATCCGACCTCGGTGGTACCATGCGTCTGGGGGGCCAGGAGTGCCGTCTGGCAGAGGGCTCCAGAGCCCGTGAAATTTATGCTGCAAATGTGATTATGGAGCGCCACCGTCACCGTTATGAAGTGAATAATAATTATGTCGACCGCCTGCAGCAGGCTGGCCTGAAGGTCGGCGGCTTTTCAGCGGATGATACACTGGTGGAAATGGTTGAACTGCCGAACCACCCTTGGTTTGTCGCCTGTCAGTTTCACCCGGAATTTACCTCCACACCCCGCGATGGCCACCCGCTGTTTGAGAGCTTTGTTGCCGCAGCCATGCAGCAGCATGAGAGTCGGGGCTAAAATAAAAAATACCATTCCGCCACTGGCTGAAAAGGCCTGGGGGAAAGAACAGGAAACAGACAGTGAAAACCATTGATATCGGAAATATTCAGATTGCGAATGACAGGCCCTTTGTTCTGTTTGGCGGTATGAATGTACTGGAGTCCCGCGATCTGGCCATGCAGGTGGCAGAGCACTTCGTTGAAGTCAGCCAAAAGCTGGGTGTTGCGTATGTTTTCAAGGCCTCTTTTGACAAGGCTAACCGCTCCTCGATTGGCGCTTATCGCGGGCCGGGAATGGAAGCGGGCCTGAAGATTTTTCAGGAAATCAAGGAGACCTTTAATGTTCCCCTGATTACCGATATTCACGAGCAGTCCCAGGTGACGCCTGTGGCCGAGGTTGTGGATATTATCCAGTTGCCCGCTTTTCTTGCCCGCCAGACCGATCTGGTAGCGGCCATGGCCGCTACCGGGGCAGTGATCAATGTGAAGAAGCCGCAGTTTATGAGTCCGCCCCAGGTGAAAAATATAGTGGGGAAATTTGCCGAGTGTGGCAATGAAAATATTATTTTATGTGAGCGCGGGACCTGTTTTGGCTACGATAACCTCGTGGTCGACATGCTTGGCTTTCGCACCATGATGGATGCTTCCGCAGGGGCCCCGGTGATCTTTGATGTGACTCACTCGCTGCAGATGCGCGACCCCTCTGGTGCCGCATCCGGTGGGCGCAGGGCACAGGTTACAGAACTGGGGCGCGCGGGCCTGGCGATCGGTATCGCCGGTTTGTTCCTCGAAGCGCATCCGGAACCGGACAAGGCCCTGTGCGATGGGCCCAGCGCGCTGACTTTGGACAAGCTGGAACCTTTCCTTGCACAAATGAAAGCGGTGGATGATCTGGTTAAAAGCTTTGCCGCACTGGATACAAAATAACAGCAAAAAATATTCGCGGGGAACCCCTTTCCCGGATGCGGTATGCTTATTACAGTGGCACTTCCGTTGCGAAACGGCTGTCAATACCTCAACCGCGGAATGATTGTCCGATCGGGTGTCGCTTATACGGCGATACTCTTCGCGCAACAGTTTGTATCCCCTTTTCAGTCATGACCTGTTTTTGAGTAAGTATGATATGGAGCCCGTTTTAATGAGCAAGATTGTCGCTGTTAAAGCCTACGAGGTGCTGGATTCCCGCGGTAACCCTACCGTTGAAGCCGACGTGATTCTGGAAGATGGCTCTATCGGTTCCGCCTGTGCCCCCTCCGGCGCATCCACCGGTTCCCGCGAGGCGCTTGAGCTGCGCGATGGGGACGAGGCCCGTTATCTTGGCAAGGGCGTTCTGAAGGCTGTTGAGAATATCAATACCATCGTTGCCGATCTGCTTAGAGGCATGGATGCAGTGGATCAGCGCGCCCTGGACAAAGCGATGATCGATGCCGATGGTACTGAAAACAAAGCCAGGCTGGGCGCAAACACCATCCTGGCTGTATCCCTGGCTGCAGCCAAAGCCGCGGCGGCGTCGAAAAAAATCCCGCTGTACCAGCACATTGCAGAAGTCAATGGTACTGCCGGTCAGTATTCCATGCCGGTCCCCATGATGAATATCCTCAATGGCGGAGAGCACGCCGACAACAACGTGGATATTCAGGAATTTATGATTCAGCCGGTAAAAGCCACAACTTTTGCCGAGGCTCTGCGCCAGGGGGCCGAGATTTTCCACAGCCTGAAAAAAGTGCTGTCGTGCAATAAGCTCAGTACTGCCGTAGGGGATGAGGGCGGCTTTGCCCCGAACCTGCCCTCCAACGAGGCGGCTCTGAAAGTGATTGCCGAAGCGGTGGAAAAGGCCGGTTACACCCTGGGTGATGACATCGTCCTGGCGCTGGACTGCGCCTCCTCCGAATTTTACAAGGATGGCAAGTACGATCTGGCAGGAGAGGACAAGCAGTTCGACAGTGAAGGCTTCGCCAACTACCTGGCTGAGCTGTCTTCCAACTACCCGATCCTGTCCATCGAAGATGGTATGGATGAGAGCGATTGGGATGGCTGGAAAATACTGACCGATAAGATTGGTGAGAAAGTGCAGTTGGTGGGCGATGACCTGTTTGTGACCAATACCAGGATCCTCAGAGAGGGTATTGAAAAGGGGGTGGGCAACGCCATTTTGATCAAGTTCAACCAGATCGGCACTCTGTCGGAAACGTTGGACGCCATCAAAATGGCCAAAGAGGCCGGTTACACCGTAGTCATTTCCCACCGTTCCGGTGAAACCGAGGACACCACGATCGCAGATCTGGCCGTCGCCACCGCCGCGGGCCAGATCAAAACCGGCTCTCTTTGCCGCTCGGACCGTGTCGCAAAGTACAACCGCCTGCTGCGTATCGAAGCGGAGCTGAATGGTGCTGCGGCCTACCGAGGCCGGGCTGAATTTACCTGATAGTTCTTGCCTGGTGCTAGCGCACAGCGGGAGATACCCGCTGCAGCGCATGTTCACCCGGTCATCAAATCGGGCTTCGATGACTTTACTGACTGTCGCCCTTGAAATCTGGGGGTAAATGCGCTGAGCTGTCTGTACTTTATGGGCTTGCGGTGGCCTGCGGTTGACGGCTTTGCCCCGAGTCGACTCACCTGGTAGCCCGTTCAGCTACCGGGTGAATCCCTTTTATCAGCGAAACAATTTTGGTCTCGTATGAAATGGCTGCTGGCAATCCTCACCATCCTACTGCTCGCCTCCCAGTATCGGCTCTGGATCGGCCCGGGCAGCCTCGCCGAAATCACCCGTCTCAAGCGGCAACTCGCTTTACAGCGAGAGAAAAATGCCGCTCTTGAGCAGGAAAATCGCCAATTGTTCAGGGAGGTGCGCAGTCTCAAAGAGGGTACCGATGGGATTGAGGCCAGGGCACGCTATGACCTGGGACTGATCAAGGAAGGGGAGACGCTGTTTATCTTTCTGGATGCGCAAGAGGCCGGGCAGTGATTAGGGGTTACTGGGTTGTTGTGCCCGCTGCCGGCGCCGGCAAACGCATGGGTGCCGACCGGCCAAAGCAGTATCTGCCACTTATGGGTCGACCGCTGTTATCCCTGACACTGGAGAATATTTTAAGCTGGCCAGGGCTTGCGGGCATTGTCGTGGCCCTATCGAATGAGGACGGCTTTTTCCCCCATCTCAAAGAGGCCCAAAACCCCCGGATACACACGGTTATTGGTGGTGCCGAGCGGGCAGATTCTGTTCTGGCCGCGCTGCAGTATCTCACCGGGCGTGCGGCGGATGACACGCCGGTACTCGTCCATGATGCCGCCCGCCCCTGTGTTGCACTGGAGGATATCGGTGCACTGCTCGACGAAGACGTTTCGTCCACTGCCCTCTTGGCGCGCCCGGCCAGTGATACGGTGAAGCAGAGCCGTATTCTGGGTGGAGCACCCTGTGCGGAACAGACCCTGGATCGGGAGCGCATCTGGCTTGCACAAACGCCGCAGCGCGCCCCTTTACAATTGCTGTATGCCTGCCTGAGCCAGGCCCTCAAGCAGGGTAAAACGGTCACCGATGAGGCCAGCGCACTCGAAATGTATGGTCACTCGCCACAGCTCGTAGCGGGACAGGGCGACAATCTCAAAGTGACCCACCCTTCCGATATTCTGGTAGCGGAGGCCATTTTGCGCCTGCGCTATGCCCCCACAGAGGATAAACAGTAGTGAGCTTTCGAATAGGCCAGGGCGTTGATGTACATGCTTTTGGTCCAGGTAATCATATTGTCATCGGCGGAGTGAACATTCCGTACGAGCACGGCCTTGAGGCCCATTCAGACGGTGATGTACTTTTACATGCCCTGGCGGATGCGCTGCTGGGTGCCCTGGCCCTGGGAGATATCGGCCACCATTTTCCGGAGACGGATGTCCGCTACGCCAATGTGGATAGCCGCAAGTTGTTACGACAGACTGTCACCCTGGTCAATCGCAAGGGGTATCGCCTGGTGAATGCCGACGTCACCCTGATTGCCCAGGCGCCGAAGATGGCTCCCCATATTGAAGCCATGCGTGCCAATATCGCCACAGATTGTGGTGTTGTACCTGGCGATATCAGTGTCAAGGCGACGACAACGGAGAGACTCGGGTTTCCCGGGCGCGGTGAAGGCATCGCAGCCCAGGCCGTTGTTTTGCTCGAGTGCTCCCATGACTGAAGGTTGGAAACTGGATTGGCCGCGGGCATTGGGCGCAGTGCGTGTTAGCGCAAACTTTCGCACCGAGCCGGAAGACTTTGTTGTTGAAGAACTGGCGTTTCCCCCACCCTCTGAAAACGGTGAGCACGTTTATTTGCAGATCAAAAAGCGCGGTGCAAATACCGCCTGGGTGGCAAAGCAGCTGGCGATCCTTGCCGGCGTAAACAGCCTGGATGTGGGCTATTTCGGTTTGAAAGACCGCCATGCGGTAACCACTCAGTGGTTCAGTGTATGGTTGGGGAGAAGGCCCGAGGCGGACTGGTCGCGACTAAACGGTGCGGAGATATCTGTGCTGCACACTTTTCGCGGCTCGCGCAAGTTGCGCCGTGGAGAGCACAGTGGCAACCGGTTCAAAATTCGCCTGCGCAGTATTCGCGGGGAACACGCTGCTGCCGAGCAGGCACTGGATAAAATTGGCGCCGGTGTGCCCAATTACTTTGGTGAGCAGCGTTTTGGTAACCACGGGGGCAATCTGGATTTGGTCCGCTGTTTGGCCGAGGGTTGCGGGCGCTGCCGCAAAAGCGAAAAAACCTTCGCCATGTCCGCAGCGCGCAGTTGGCTGTTTAATCAGGTCCTGGCAGAAAGGGTTGATATGGGTAATTGGCGGGAGGTGCTCGATGGTGAGCCGGAAGGAAATCCCAGCGGCCCCCTTTGGGGGCGCGGACGCAACCCTGCATCCCATGTACAGCAGGAGTTGGAGCAGCGGGTTCTGCTTCCCTGGCAGCCCTGGTGCAACTGGTTGGAGCACTGTGGGCTCAAGCAGGAACGCCGGGCCTTGGTTCTACGCCCTGAGGCGTTTAACTACCAATGGGAAGATGACAATCTGGTGCTTGAGTTTTCTCTGTCCCGTGGCGAATTTGCAACGGCTCTGTTAAGGGAAGTAGCTCAACTGGTCAATGTGAGTTCAAGTACATAAAATTCGGTACTGGAAGCGACAGGTGTTTTACAGGGCATGGAATTAAACTGTATATGGACCGTTTAAGACACGAAGGCTTGGGAATGACCTCCCAGCGCACCCGCAACCGTCTGATACAGAGGCTGCGGGAAGAAGGGATTAAAAATGAGCAGGTTCTGGAAGTGATGGCTTCCATCCCCCGCCACCTGTTCCTGGATGAAGCCCTGGCGATTCGCGCTTACGAGGATACGGCCCTGCCCATCGGCTACGGCCAGACCATTTCCCAACCCTATATTGTTGCACGCATGACAGAGTTGCTGCTGGGTCGGGCAAAGTCCCTTCGTCGCGTACTTGAAGTGGGCACCGGTTCCGGCTATCAAACAGCCATACTCGCCGGTCTGGTCGAACAACTTTACTCTGTTGAGCGTGTCGAACCCCTGTTGGAAAAGGCACGCCGACGTCTGGCAGAGCTGGGTCTGTACAATGTTGAGTACAAGCTCAGCAACGGGGGCTTTGGCTGGCCGGATCAGGGTCCCTACAATGCCATTCTTGCGGCGGCGGCACCGGTAGTCGTGCCGGATGAGTTGAAGCGGCAGTTAGCGCCCAATGGTGTAATGGTTATCCCGGTAGGGTCTGAGCAGCAGTATTTGACCCTGCTGATCCGCCGCCAGGACAGCGATTTGTTCGATGTAGAAAAACTGGAAGCGGTGCGTTTTGTGCCACTCCTCAGTGGTGTTGTTCGATGAAGTTGGTTGAAATCTTTAAAAGTCGTTATCCCGCAGTGCTGCTGCGTGGAATGGCAATGGGCGCGGCGGATGTTGTCCCCGGTGTTTCCGGCGGTACCATCGCCTTTATCACCGGTATTTACAGGGAGTTGCTGGACTCTTTGAGCCAAATAGGCCCGCGCTGCATTACCCTGTTGAAGAATGAAGGGGTAGTGGCGCTATGGAAATACATCAATGGCAGCTTTTTGCTATCCCTGTTTGTTGGCGTATTGATCAGTATTTTTAGCCTTGCGCGCCTGATCAGTGATCTGCTCAGCGACTATCCCATTATGGTCTGGTCCTTTTTTTTCGGTCTAGTACTGGCATCCTCTGTGCCTGTTTTGCGCAAGATTCCCAGATGGTCCCTATCGGTCTTTGTCTTTCTACTGCTGGGGGCGATTCTGGCGGTTACAGTGAGTGAACTGCGTCCCGGTGATCTCCCCGCAACCCCGCTGACTCTGTTTTTTTCCGGTGCTCTGGCTATTTGCGCCATGGTGCTGCCGGGTATTTCCGGAGCTTTCATTCTCTTGTTGATTGGGATCTATCCCAAGGTGCTCACCGCAGTGCACGAACTGCAGATCATCAACTTATTTTGCTTTGCCGCTGGCGCTGCAGTGGGTTTGATCTTGTTCAGTCGTCTGCTCTCGTGGCTGATACACCAGTATGTCGCCAGAACACTGGCTTTTTTGGCCGGGATATTGCTGGGCAGCTTGAAAATACTCTGGCCCTGGAAGTTGCCTGTGGGCGGGGAAATTGTGACGTCCAGTAAGCTGGCCCCTCTTCAGACGAATATCTCTCCGAGCCAGTTTGTTGTGCAAAGTGGTGAAGAGGCCCACTTTGGTGCGGCTGTTATCGCGGCTCTTGCCGCTATCCTGTTGGTACTTGCAGTGGACTTTTTTGGCGCAGCTCATAGGGGGAAATCTTGTGCCACACCGCAATAAGATCTGGAAAATCTCGGTATGGCAGCTTTTTAGGTGGCTTTTTTCGAGATTTTTGCTGCTTTTCTTTAGACGCTTTTTCCATAAATGCCGCGGTCTGATTTAAAAAGAGAATAATGGAATGTCATTTTTTACAACATCCTGAACCCCGTTTTTGGCGGGGCAATAGTTTGGGACCTGGTCATTTTTTGTTTAGGTTGTTAAAGATATTAGGCACTGGCGTGCTACTTTTGAGCCTGTTTTCCTGTAGTACCCACAGGGCTCCCAGCAGTGCCCTGAAACAGCCCCCCGACATTCGGTTGAACTATCACACTGTGAGCCAGGGAGATACGCTGTATTCGATCGCCTGGCGCTACGGCAAGGATTTCCGGCAACTGGCCGCACTCAACGGCATAACATCCCCCTATTATATCTACCCGGGTCAGCGCCTGAAGTTGCGAGGAAAAGCCCCTGTCAGCACGGCTTCGGGGGCGCGTGAAAAGGCTAATAAAACGCCGAGCAGCAAGGTGGCTGCAAAGAAGACTGTTTCTGCATCCAGTAAAAAATCTTTAACGCGAAGTACCAAGCGCCATTCGGGCCAGACCCGGCGGACGGGCTCAATTCGCTGGCGTTGGCCCGCACGTGGAAAAGTGATCAGCCAATTCCGTTCCGGAGACTCCCTGCGCAAGGGAGTTGATATCGCCGGAGAAAAGGGAGAATCTGTACTGGCAGCGGCCGATGGCACCGTTATCTACGCGGGAAGTGCATTGAGAGGTTATGGAAAGCTGCTGATCGTGAAGCACAGTGATGAGTATCTGAGTGCTTATGCCCACAACCACCGGTTGCTGGTGAGAGAGGGCAGCAATGTCAAAGCGGGACAACGGATAGCGGAATTGGGTTCGAGTGGTACCGACCGCAACAAGCTCCACTTTGAAATTCGCAGAAACGGTCAGCCAGTAGACCCTCTTGCCTATTTGCCGTAAGCCGGACGGATGTTCTGCGGCCCTGTAATAAAAATGGACTTTTTATTGATACCACTTGAGGTAGTCACTGTAATCGTGACGACCGCAAGGTCAGCTGATTCAGTGGCTGTCGCCACATGCCCAAAGCGACTGGTTGTCACCTGAACAGTCTCTAGAGTGTGTTTGGCGGCTGATATTGGCAAAGTACAAGGAGCAGGGGAAATGGAAGCACAGCGGCAAGACCAATCAATGGCTGGCCAGGCAGAAGACTTTCCTCCAGAGTTGGTTGTAAAAAATGATGGACAGCAACTGGATCGGGATAAAGCGATAGATACAGGCCGTACGCGGAAAAAAGCGGCAAAAAATAACTCCATCGCGTCTCCCTCGGAAAAGAGCCGGGTTCGCAGGCTGAATGGCGATGGTCATTTGCAAAAAAACCTGGATGCGACCCAGCTCTACCTCGATGAAATAGGCTTCTCCCCCTTATTGACTGCAGAAGAGGAAGTCTATTACGCACGCAAAGCGTTGCGTGGAGATGCCGCGGCCAGAAAGCGGATGATTGAAAGCAATCTGCGCCTTGTGGTAAAGATTGCGCGCCGGTATGTCAGCCGTGGCTTGGCTCTGCTGGACTTGATTGAAGAGGGCAACCTGGGGTTAATCCGCGCTGTAGAAAAGTTTGATCCGGAACGTGGTTTCCGCTTTTCCACGTATGCTACCTGGTGGATACGGCAAACGATAGAACGCGCGATCATGAATCAGACTCGGACTATCCGCTTACCCATTCATGTGGTCAAGGAATTAAATGTTTATCTGCGGGCCTCCCGCGAGCTGGCACAGAAACTGGATCACGAACCGTCTGCAGAAGAGATTGCCAATCTGCTGGAGAAGCCGGTAGAGGATGTCGAGCGGATGCTGGGGCTCAACGAGCGGGTTACCTCCGTGGATACGCCGATAGGGCCCTCTTCTGAAAAGACCCTGGTGGATACCATTCCCGACCAGCAGGAGTCTGATCCGGCGGAATTGTTGCAGGACAATGACCTTTTTGAAAGCATCAACCGCTGGCTTGGGGAGCTACCCGAAAAACAGTGTGAAGTGGTTTCACGTCGATTCGGGCTGCGTGGTTTTGAAGCCAGTACCCTCGAAGAGGTTGGGCGGGAAATCGGGCTCACCCGGGAGCGGGTTCGCCAGATCCAGGTCGATGCACTCAAACGCTTGCGCGAAGTGATGGAAAAGCAAGGATTGGATGGACAATCCCTGTTCGGAAACCTGTAAACCTGGCCCTCGAGGTAAGCACCCAGCGAAGACGGTGCCTTCGTGGGGTTTTGGGTGAATACAGCGGGCTTGATTTTATCTACTTCTGTACCCAGCGCCCGAGGTTATCCTGGTAAAACTCGCCCGGTGAGAGACGCTGTTCCAGTTTCTCTGCCGCGCGTGCTGCCACCTGGGCGATATCGATGTTGTTGCGCTTGGCAATCTGGGCATAGGCGGACTTGCGCTTTGTATTGACTTGTTTCACAAGTTTTACCAGTTCAGGAGAGCTGGTCTCTACGATTGCGATGTAGCCGCTGTTTGCCTCACCGATCAGCCCCTGGTCCTTGGCTTCATCCAGAGAAATCGCCAAGGCCGGCAGTGTGATTAGGATACCCAAAAGCAGCAGGGTTTTTTTCAGCATATTCATGTTTTCCTCCTCAGAAAATGCCATCCTTACCTTCGAACAAAGTATCGAGATCCCGGTCCACTTTGACCCGGATTTCGTGCTCAATCTTTATGTTTAGATTGACAGTAATCGGTTCGGTGGGGGCCTTTACAGCGACGGTTGGCGTGCACCCTGTAACAACCATAGCGTATAGCAACCCCACGGAAATCAGTCGTCTGGCTCTCATCTCACATTCCTCGCAATGCCGGTCGGGCACCTTTTAACTTGCGGAATCATCAGCGATTGCCGCAACTGATCGGCCAGGTTCGGCAATCGGGTCGGAAGCGCGGCCATATCTCCCCATGGTACTGACCCAATCTTAACCGGTTCTGAACTGGCCGGGGCTTGCGCCCAGAGCTCAATCCAGCTCAGCAGAGCCTACTTTATCGGCGGCCTATTGGTCCAGCTGCTTTTTCAGCGCCTCTGCCATGTCCCGGCTGGATTGGAGGGAGTGCAACATGGCTGGAATATTGTTCTCAAGGTTGAGATTGATAATCAGGTCCCTGTCAGTATCCACAGAGTCACTGCGCCCCACAAGCTTAAGTTTCAACTGAAGGTCTCCCTTGGGAGAGTACTCCATATTGCCTTCGAGCGTGCGGTAGAGATAATCCTCCAAGGCGTTGGAAACCAGCATCAGTTGCGGGTTATCTGCCAGCATCTGTGCAGAAAAGGCACCGTAGTAGCGCAGTTGGCCACCGGGCGCCAGCGCCCTTATCTGCCCATTTTCCACAGTGATCCCATCGGCACCCGTGACGATGGGAATGGTGAGATTGAGGCGCCCTTTAGCCTCAAAGTGTTTTGATTCTGTTATGCGGGCCAGTTGCTCCAGGGATATATCCTGCACGTACAGTTTGCTCTGTCGCTTCTTATGAGACAGGTTCCATGTCAGCGCTTTCGAAGTCATCTCCCCGTCGAGAAACTCTGCAGTGAAATTTCTCAGGACCAGGTCTTTTTCCCTGTCTAACACAAGGGAGAAGTGGATTTTTTCCAGGGGCATGCCCGCGTCAATGGATTCTACTGACAGTGTTTGTGGTCCCGCTGTGATCCACTGTCCATTATCTTCCTTAAGCAACAACTGTCCGTGAATGCCTGTTGCAAAACTGTCTGCATAAACAGTGGCTATATCAGACAAACTCAACTGGATGGCACTGTCTTGTTGCTGGGGCCAGGAGAGTGTTCCATTGGCTGATATTTGCCCTGAAACCACATCAATAGGGAGTCCCTTAACCGTTTGGCTTAGGGGGTGCATGGGGCTGAAATCGACTGGCGGCAGGGAAAAGAGAAAGCTGCCTTTTGCCTGTTTCAGGTTATGCTGTAAATGAGAATTGATTATCAATGAGCCGGAAACCAGGTTTCCTTTTCCCTCTAGCACATTGTCGGTGAGAGAAACAAACCCAGATAGACTGGCATCAACAGCGTATTTTTCCAGAGTGGTCAGATGCAGGTTTTTACTGTTATATGTGCTGCTAAAATCGGTCTTTCCGTCATCGATCTGTAGCTTGAGATTACTGAAATTGACATCGCCTGAGAGTGAGGGAGACTCATCGAAAATTGCTGTGAGGTTACTGTTCCACTCTGTGCTGTTACAGCTGGATTTTTGCCTATGAAAGACACAGTTTATATCTGGGGCAAAGAGTTCGGAGTTCTTCAGATGCAGGCTTCTATCTTTTATCTCTTTTGCAGTAAGTTTGAATTGCTTGACTTGCAATCTATGCTTATCGCCGATTTTTTTGACATGTACTTTAGCCGCTGAAAACAACTGTATAATAGAGATCCCGGAAGTGGGATTGACAATTTCTGGAATCTCAGCTTCTATCTCAAAAGCACACTCGGCACTGTCAGTAATCTTGCATTGGATTTTCCGAAAATGGCTCTGGATTGAACTGTTGCTTTTCTCTCCCTTCATTCCTATAGAAACGGTTCCGCCATCGACCGCCAGGTTAATCTGGTTGGACTGAGAGGCTACTCCCGTGATTGTAAGGCTATCCTCTATTTCCACTTGTACCTGACTTTTGTCAAAGCCAAATGGTTGTAATGGGGAGCCCTCTGTAAAATTTTGCATAGAGGCTATAAAAGACACTTGGCTTTCAGGTGATAAGGTCAGAGTGAACCGGTCAAGCACATTTTTTTCTGCAGAAGATAGTTGATCCAGGGGTTGTAAGTTGATCTCTCCATAAAAGTTTAACCTTCCATTCTGATTTTTAAGTGATGCAAGTGTTGGAGCTCTTTTCCAGAGAGGAGAGTTGGTTAATATTTTATCAGAGGAAAGATTAACCGATCCGTTGACGAGTACATTGGGAATATTTGTCTGGAGAGGGGGTTCGAATTCAAAGTCCAAAAGAAAATTCTGCTCTGAGAGATTTCCCGTTGGGAACAGATTTAAGCTGCCGGACCCAGTGATGTACTCAGGAATTAACGGATCTAATGCACTAAATTTGAGCTCAACAAGTGTCGTAATCGACAGCTTGGCTTCTAGCATTGTATCGAGTAGTTTACTGTGAAAATCTGCTTTCAGATTCTCACTCTCAAATGCCAAACTGATATTTCGATAGCCAGAAATTGCAGTGATATTATCGGGTATATCGGATGTGGTACGGATAGTAATAGTCCCGCGTGTATGGATTTCTGGTGAAAGTCCAACTATTGAAGTTACGGTAGTGTTTATAACTGGCGAGATGCTATCAAAATTTAAAAACATATTTGAATCAAAAATCCATCCACCATGCTCTTTTTTTAAAATAGTTATATCGGTATAAGAAATAGCATTTATCTTATTGGAGTCTAGGTTTACGTTTAATTTAATTTTTTCGAGGGCAACATCTGCTTGTAAGGATAAACTGTATTCTTCCTTTTGAGAGAGCTTGTATGGCAGTTTTACGGTTATACGGCTATGTTGACGCGTGATTTCCAGGGAGCCCATGAAACCAATCTTATCGATTGCTATCTGGTTGATATTAACTTTATCCGGCATATAGCGGATAATATATTGAATGATTCTGCTTAGATAGATTGCTGGATAACCACGCGTTTCCTCTGCAGTGTTCAATGCATTGGTCGGCCCTGTTCGATTCCCCATATGTTGAGTCAGTTTTCCTATTGAAATCTCTACTCTCTTATCAGTATTGTGGCTAAAAATAATATGAAAAGGATAGCTAATGGTTACCCTGTCCAGGATAACAGTATCACCCCTGCCAGGTTGCAATCGAATCTGATTAACAGAAATTTCACTCAAACCCAATTCCAAACTGGAGATATTCTGGATAACCTTCTTTCCGTAAAATAGATTGATCAGTTGCGATACGACCTGTTCCCTGTTACACCAACTGAAAATGGAAAAAGCAATCAAAACCAATGTCAACACAGCAAAGAAAATACGTGATTTGTGCACATTAAACCTCTCGACATTGGATGAAATGATAAGGCTGTATTATTGCTTGTGTATTTGCAACCCGGCAACCCAATAAGTAATTCAGGGTCTTTTTGATGTTTGACCTCTAAACACTGGAGAAGCTCTATGAAACAGCTTGTATTTCCCTCTCTCGTGTCACTCCGTGGTTGAATCGGGTTGAAGGGAAACCCTACGTGACTTTAGCTGATCATATCAAATACGCTGGTTGTTGCTAACCGGTATTCTTGGTTTCTCAATCCTTGGGGTAAGCCACTTCCCTTTGGAAAGCGAATTATCAGTCAGGGCACGCTGCGCACATTTTTGTCCACGGGGTTTGTGGCCATTTTTAGCATCTTACCCCTGCTCTCCAGTTCACATACCTGACACAATAAATACAAAGAGGGCACCTTAGAGGTATTCCTCAGGGTGCTGATGGCATAGCCTTCAATTTGAAAGTTGTCACCCAAAAACTGCATTTTTTATTCTCTGCGCCGAGTTAACAATTTAATTATAGCCAATCGCTATTGATACATATTATTTTATTGTTTTTCCGATAGTGACATTCATGGCGCAGGATAAACGTCCTGTAAAACGTATCTAGGTAAAACTCTTTATGCTGGATAGGCCGTGACTCTGAGGCAGGTGTTCCAATAAAAATCAGAATACCGATTAAAAGTAGCAAAGCGATTAGCTTGTTACCCATAAGCGCATGCCCCTTTGTAAACAACAGGATGGCGCCGGTTGGAAATGGCTGACTTGGCATCTTTTGTTGGGAGTGAAGAATGTTGTGAAATGCTAGCCTCAAGCCTCGGTACTGACAAACGCTGTTCAACCTCTCCAAAGTGGCGTTCTATCCCGGTTAGTGGTTCCAAACGACACTATTTACCTGGGTGCAAAACCAAGAAGATACAATTATCCCTGCAAGTTTGGTTGCCGGAGTAATAAGGGTTTTTCCACTTGTTGTTTCTGTTTGTAGTGATACCTTATGCCCCTTCAGCGTGAACGACTTTTACTGAGGATATTCCTGATAATGCCAGATGCCAAGCCAAATACCATCTATCTCAAGGATTACCGCATACCAGACTACTTGGTGGACAATACCCATTTGCAGTTTGAGTTGAAACCAAAGGCAACCCTGGTCAAATCGCAGCTGAAGATTCGGCGAAATCCTGCGGCGGGGGTGGGTCTGCCCCCGTTACTTCTGGATGGTGTGGATCTGGAGCTATTGTCCATCGCTATCGATAGTATGCCGCTTTCATCAGAGGATTATGAGGAGATACCGCAAGGAATTTCGATATCCGTGGATAAGCCTGAATTTCACTTGGAAATTCAAAACCGCATCAATCCCGAGGGTAATACTTCCCTGGAGGGATTGTATCTTTCCAATGGAATGTACTGCACTCAGTGTGAGGCCGAAGGATTTAGAAAAATCACTTTCTATCCTGACAGGCCGGATATTATGTCGAAATTTACCACCACCATAGTCGCGTCAAAAAATTATTCGGTACTACTCTCTAATGGCAATGAAATTGACCGAGGGCTTTGTAAAGATGAAAGTCAATATGTAACCTGGGAAGATCCTTTTGCCAAGCCTGCGTATCTTTTTGCTCTGGTAGCAGGGGATCTAAAGTGTTTGGATGACTATTTTACCACTACCAGTGGTAGAAAGGTAAAGTTACAGATATTTACGGAAGAAAAAAATATCTATAAATGCGATCACGCTTTACGGTCCCTAAAAAACGCTATGCGCTGGGATGAGGAAGTTTATGGAAGAGAATATGATCTTGATACTTTTATGGTTGTCGCAGTTGATCACTTCAATATGGGGGCCATGGAAAATAAAGGGCTGAATATATTCAATTCGGCTTGCGTTCTGGCAAGTCCGGAGACCGCAACAGATGCAGGTTTCCAAAGAATTGAATCGATCATTGGCCATGAGTATTTTCATAACTGGTCCGGTAACCGGGTTACCCTTCGAGATTGGTTTCAATTAAGTCTAAAAGAGGGATTTACAGTCTTTCGCGACGCTGAATTTTCTGCGGACTTGAACTCGCGAGCAGTTAAACGTATAGAGGATGTATCTCTATTGCGCATCAATCAGTTTGCAGAGGATGCGGGACCCATGGCGCACCCTGTCCGACCGGATTCCTATATGGAGATTTCAAATTTCTATACACTCACCGTATACGAAAAAGGGTCTGAGGTGGTACGCATGATACACACCCTGTTAGGTCCGGAAGGATTTCGCAAGGGGAGTGATCTCTACTTTGAGCGCCACGACGGCTGCGCAGTCACGTGTGAAGATTTTGTAACAGCGATGGAGGATGCCAACCAGGTTAAACTGGTTCAGTTCCGGCGCTGGTACAGCCAGGCGGGTACGCCAAAACTCAATGTAACTGACTATTTTGATGAAAAGCGTGGCATCTATAGATTAACTGTTCGTCAATCGTGTCCGCCAACTCCCGGCCAGAAAGAAAAACACCCGTTCCATATTCCCCTGAAGCTGGGGTTATTGGACAAAGGTGGAAATGACCTGATTCTGGATGGCACTGGTTCAACCCAATGTGTATTGGAAGTTACAGAAAGTGAGCAGTCGTTTGAATTTACTGGGTTTGAAAATAAGCCCCTGCCATCCCTGTTACGCGGTTTTTCAGCGCCTGTAAAAATTGACTACCCCTACAGTGTTGAACAGTTACTGTTTTTGATGTCAAAAGACACCGATACCTTCAACCGGTGGAATGCTTCCCAGCGGCTGGCATTTATGGCACTGTCTGATCTTCAGCAGGCGTACCGTAAAGGTGGGACACTTCAGCTTCAGCCTGGATTGATAAAAGCCTACAAACGTGTGCTACTGAATCGAGATCTCGACCCGGCATTGGTTGCGGAGATATTACAGTTACCGAGTGAACAGTCTATTGCTGAGGAGTCAGCATGCATTGATGCGGAGGCGATAGTGGTCGCGCGGAAATTTGCCCTGCAAACGCTGGCAGAAGCACTTTCTGGCGAGTTGCGTGCACGGTATATTGCATTGAATGTGCGAAAACCCTACAGTATCAATGCGAAAGACATTGCCGAGAGAAAACTAAAGAATACCTGTCTTTTATATCTCTGTGTCACAGAAACAGCCGATTCACTGGCTTTGGCGCAAGCGCAGTTTGATATAGCGAGCAATATGACTGACAAGGCTGCTGCCTTAAATGCCTTGATTAATCATGCCGGTGATAGGCAGGCGAATGCTGCGATCGAGCAATTTTATCGGCGTTGGAAAGAGGATGCCCAGGTTGTCGAACTCTGGCTTGGCCAGCAGAGCAGGAGTTGCCGCAGGGGAAGTCTGAAAACCGTTGAAAAACTCATTCAGCATCCGGCGTTTGATTTGAAAAACCCCAATCGGGTAAGGGCAGTGATTGGTGGCTTCACGAAAGGAAACTTCAGCCAATTCCACATGAGTGATGGCAGTGGGTTTGAATTTCTTGCTGAGCAGGTAATAGCTCTGGATAAGTTGAATCCACAGATTGCAGCGCAACAAGTGATTCCCCTTACCCGCTGGAAGAGATACACAGGTGATCTTGCCCCTAAAATGAAAATTGCGTTAAAGAAGATCATGGACTCTGGAAACCTGTCGGGAGATATATATGAAGTGGTGAGTAAAAGTTTGAGTGAGTAATCAGACGGCAATCCGACCTAATTATGTTTTGTGCTATAGCGGAATTCTCTCTCTGTGGTCGCCTTGCATGACCGCAGGCTGCGGTCGTGTGACTTACTACCGGGTTGGAAAGAAAGAATACCTCTCCCAGGACACGCTGTGGGTACGTCCCTGTACCCTTGTAATCGGCATTCATGCTTCATACGATCCTGGGAGAGGGGTATTCTTCTCTCCTGCCTTGCTAGTAGAAGGTGATTTATACCATCAGTGGGTTTGCGCGAATCAGTAGTGTCTCTATATCAATCCCTTTTGAAAGGCTACCGGTACTGCGCACGCCGTTACTTTCCAGCCGGGATTCTATGAAGGCATTGCTGACCGCCTCATTACCACCCTGGATTAGAAGGTGTGCCTGCATGGTAATGGCCATCTGGTCAACAATATGTCGTGCCCGGTATTCAAACCGGTCCAGATCTGCAAGCTCATTTCGTAGATTTTCGATCGCCTTATCCAGTCTTGCATCCACGCTGAGGCTTTCCTCCATCTCGTCGAGCCAATGGTTCACCACGGCAGGCGTTTTAGTGATTGCACGCAGGACATCCAAAGCCTGGATATTGCCTGAACCCTCCCAAATGGCATTAATAGGGGCATCCCGATAGAGTCGCGCGGTGATAAAATTCTCGATAACCCCATTGCCCCCCAGACATTCCATTGCCTCATAAGCATGATGGGGGCTGCGTTTGCATATCCAGTATTTCCCCACCGCAGCGCCCAATCGCAGCAGCATTTTTTCATGCTCTACCTCCTCGTGATCCATTGCTTTGGCTATCCGCATTGTCAAGGCAACAGATCCCTCGACTTCGAGCTGCAAGTCGGCGAGGACGTTTTTCATAAGAGGCTGGTCGATCAATGTCTGACCAAAGACTTTTCGTTTGGAGGCGTGATACACTGCCTGCACCACCGCTTGTCGCTGGCCTCCCGAGGATCCGGCCATACAGTCAAATCGGGTAATTGCCACCATTTTGATGATGGCATTGACGCCGCGCCCTTCCTCTCCCAGTAGCCATCCAAATGCGCCCCGTATCTCCACCTCCGAAGAGGCATTTGACACATTGCCCGCTTTGATCTTCAAACGCTGTATTTCCAGTGGATTTTTACTGCCATCCGGTCGCCAGCGCGGAACCAGAAAGCAGGACAGTCCTCCGGGGGCCTGTGCAAGGATCAGAAAGGCATCACACATGGGGGCAGACATAAACCATTTGTGGCCAATGAGTTCATAACTGCCATCCCCCATTGGAATTGCGGTGGTTGTGTTGGCGCGCACATCAGAGCCTCCCTGTTTCTCCGTCATACCCATGCCAATTGTCAATGATGGCTTGTCAAAATAGGGGCGGTTACTGCTATCGTATCCCCTGTTGAGAATCTTGGGGACCCACTCCTGAGCAATTTCAGGATTTAGCTGAATGGTCGGTATAGAGGCAAAAGTCATCGTTACCGGGCATCCGTGGCCGGCCTCCAGCTGACTTTGGAGGTAGTTCTTTGCCGCCCGTACCACGTTGGCACCGGGGCCGGCATCAGTCCAAGGCGTACTGTGCAGCCCTTCCGAAAGCGCCAGTTGCATCAATTGATGGTAAGAGGGGTGGTAGCGCACTAGGTCAATACGGTTTCCGATGCGATCATGGCTTTCGAATAGGGGTCTAAATTCATTGGCAGCGTACCCGCGCTCAATCATTTCCGGCCGGCCGCAGATTTCTCCGTAACGGTGTAAGTCGGATTCAGCCCAGCGTCCTTTATTGGTGTGTACTGCCTCCTGTAACGCCGGGTCACCCGCGTACAGATTATGCCCACAAAGGGGTGGTACCTGATTGTAAATCTGGTGAGTGACAGTGTGCGCAGTTGGGTGAAAGTGATCGATCATAACTTCAGTCTCTGTAGACATCGATAGATGGAGAGGAATCTGGTCAACCTAATATTGCCCCCACAACGGGTAAAACGCCATGTAGCATAATGGATCTTGTGTTTAATAAGTAACCAAATGGACCTTTATTTGGCGAAAGGTTATGTTGAGAGTTGTTGGTTTTGCAGGGTAATGAAGTAGTCTCCTGGATATTGTATCCTTCCGGCCAGGTAGCTCAGGATACCCTCAAACCTGGTGAAGGTTCTGAACTGGTACCAACCGACTGGTTACACTCGGGAAGCTGGATTCATCCTGAAAATCGGGAAAAGCATAGCCGAATCACCTTCCAATCGCTACAGGATTATCAACAGTTGATCCAGAAATTTTGACAATCCCATCATAACTATTTGATACCCCTATTCATGGCGTCATTTTAATACACTAATTCTCTTTATATACCTTCTTTATCTAATTTTAATTGATTGTTTTTGAATAATATTGTGTACGCCAAGCTTGCCTTTCTGATTTGTTTCAATCTCTGTTGTGAAAATCTGTATCAGATATATCTATATACTCGGTTTTCTCTTTCTCCATCGGCATTCAATTTAAGACAGTTTAAGGATATAAAACAAATTTCACCCACTAGTTGTTTGACTTCCATTAAGTGATTTTTTTTCAATATCAACCCGGCAATACTGATATTTACATGAAATACTCTGATCAATTCCTAGTTCACGATGTATGAGGAAATAAATGACAAAAAATACTTGTTAGTTTCTTGTTCTACCTATGGTAATACCTTGGTATTAATAAATAACTTGCACAATGGAGATGAACACACTTAAGATTGAAATTTTAGCCTGCAAGTTACTTCCTGTTGCAGGAAAGTGTTTGATCGAATAGATTTAGCTCACACTGTAAGATGACCGAGAAGTATCAAGAAGAACTGGCAAGGTAAATAATAAATATCGTAATAGGACTGCACATTGGGGAATCCCAGATGAATTTGCATAAGGATTATGCACGCCTAAAAGTCATTACTGCAAAAGCGGGAGAAAGTCGACCTTCCGTCGTTTTCTTAACTTCCTGTATTAACATTCAAACTTCTATTTTTGCTGGAAAAATAGAAGATGAATTTAATATCAGATGTGTCATATTTCGTCATTCGGAAATTGATACCTTTAGGGAGGTGGGTGCCGATTATCTTATTCTGGATTGTGCGGATCTAACGCTCGCAGATCTCGATCAGTCGTTGCGGGAAGTACACGAGGTGGCGGAGCCTCCCAATATTGTACTGATTAATATCGGCCAGACAGAGGATATAGATTTTGTGCTTTATTGGGAGAGGGTCCTGGGGCTAATGCCCTCGGAAAGTGAGCCTAAAATTATACTGGAAAGGTTGAAAAGAATATTTTCTGGTGAATACTGGTTTCCACGAGATGTGCTGCATAACTTTTTGAGGCAACACAGAAAACCAAAAAAATGGTCTGGTAAAACTTACAATTTGACACGAAGAGAACGACAAATATTACAACTTATTTGTGATTGCCATACCAATGCAAATATTGCGGAAGCATTGTGTGTCAGTGAGCATACCGTCAAGAGCCATCTTTATAAAATATATCGAAAAATTGGTTGTAAAAATCGATTAGAAGCAAGTGGTTGGGCCAGTCAGAATTTATAATATGATTAATGATTTTCGTACCTTTAAAATCCTGTTCATGGTAATTATTTTTTCTTTACTTACTTTAAGTGGGTTTTCCCAGGATTTAGAGGATCTGGAAGCAGAGGATTCTCTGCTGACAGGGTTGGTTATCGATGACACTGTAAGTGGTATAGGCCATGAATTTTCCCGCTCCCTCTCTCTTTACCTGTCGGTAACATTATCCGAATTTGAATATAATCTGACTGTTCATGAGAGACCTTCTGCCAGATGGGGGAGCGTAGTCTGGGTTACCTATGAGAATAAACAGGTATTTAAAACAATAATATATCCCGGGCGAAGAAGGTTTGCGGAGGTTATAGAGAGTGCAGCAACGCAGATTGACAATAATGTGCGGCAGCAAAAATTACAGGAATTATTCTCTCAAAATCTGGATTTGGCAGGAGAAGAGATCTGATGAGAAAATGTATTTTGTTTGTCGTCGCCTTTTGTTCAGTTTTACCATGTATTGGTTCGGCTACAGAGCTGATTTACACACCAGTAAATCCCTCTTTTGGCGGGAATCCGTTAAATGGCAACTATCTGTTGAACAATGCAAGCGCACAAAACAGTAAGAGGGACCCAAAGGCCGATAATTCACCATTTTCTGGTATTTCTTCTTTGGACAGGTTTACAGATACTTTAGAATCCAGACTGCTGTCACAGTTGCTTACCGATGTGGGAAACGGTAATGATGGCACTTTGGTTACAGATGATTTTATCGTTAATATTGTCGACGTGGATGGCACGCTGACCATAACCATTACTGATGCTGTTACAGGGGAGGTTTCCGAGATCGTGGTTGTCGGCCTGGATCCTGGAAATTAGCATGTTTTTGTCAGCGGATGGCGCTTTTGTATTTTTTAAGGGCAGCGATGATGTTGTTGAGAACTATTTTTGTTGTCTTGATTTTTTTTGTTGGTGGTTGTAGTTTTTTTCAAAAAACCGGCGAGGCCCTATTCGGTCCTGGAAAGCAGAAAGCAACCCTGACTGACCGGATGAGTACCTTCGTGGACTTACTGAGCTTACCTTCTCCAAAAGGAAAGATAGTTGTTGCGGTGTATGGTTTTAGCGATCTGACAGGCCAGTACAGGCCGGCTCCAGCCAGTTCGTTCTCAACAGCGGTTACACAGGGGGCAGCTGCGATGCTGGTGCAGGTTCTGAATGAATCTGGCTGGTTTGTAACCCTGGAAAGGGAGGGGCTCCAAAACCTACTGACTGAAAGAAAAATAATTCGTGCAGCCATAAAGGAGCAGGGTAACATTCCACCTTTTGAACTGCCATCTCTTATGTCGGCAAACATAATGCTTGAGGGTGGCATTGTTGCCTATGAAACAAACATTAAAACCGGAGGCGCAGGCATTCGATATTTTGGTATAGGTATTTCGCAACAATATCGCGTGGATGAGGTTACCGTCAATCTACGCGCGGTGGATGTGCGCAGTGGCAGGGTTCTCAGTAGTGTTCTCACTAGTAAAAAAATATTATCACGTCAGATACAGGGTGACGTCTATCAGTTCGTAGAGTACAAGCGGCTACTGGAGATTGAGGCTGGGACGACAACCAATGACCCTGCACAGCTCTGTGTGTTGTCTGCTATTGAGGCAGCAGTAATACACCTGATCTCCCAGGGAGTAAATTCCAATCTTTGGGCATTACAGGATAGTAGGGAATATCCAGCTTCCGTATTGAGTGAGTATGCTGAAACTCCGATAAAGGTATTATAAATCAACAAGCCTATAACTTGCCAGGTTGTTGGACGGTATGGTTTTACCCTTATTTTATTCCATATTAGCTGGATTAATAAAAGCTATTAGTCGCTATTTCCTTGTCATTGAAATTTTATGATTAATACTTTCAATAGGTATTGTTGCACTTTAACAAGAGATGCTGTCTTTCATAGGCCTGAAAAATTCACTCTTAAGTTAACAATCACTCATACAAAAGTCGTATTTTTTCTGTAATAAGGATACAAGAAATACGCTTTCTTCCGATTTATTTCTCTCTTAATTGTTTTTACACTGACACAGTTGGCGGACCTATGATGGTGTGTTTCTTTATCTTTTTGGGGTTCTGCATGAACGCTAGCAATGCGATTGCCTTTTCTGTGTTTCTATTCCTGTTTTCTTTGCACAGTGTCTGGGCGGATGATCTGGACCACCACGATGAGTTGCTATCCGGCCAGGGCGCATTGGATCTTCTTTTACTTAGGGATGATCCGATTAACGGGCAGTTGGTTCAGATAGCCCAGATTGGCGACTATAACTCAGCGGAAATCTCCCAGTCTGGCCAATTTAATCAGGCAATCCTGATTCAGGAAGGTTATTCCAATGAAACAGTCATTCAGCAGACTGGCGATGTGAACTATGCAGCCATATCCCAGTTTGGTGGCTATAACCAGGCGGCAGTTATTCAATATGGTACGGGTAATGTCGCACTGATCGATCAGGTTGGTCAGAGAAATTCTGCAAATATTATCCAAAATGGGAGTGGTTTATTTGGATTTGTCGCGCAGTTTGGTGACAACCACGCAGTGCAAATAGTGCAGTATGACTAATGCGCTGTGTTATTTTCGTTTGTATTTTCAGTTAAATTAGAGGAAGGAACATCCATGAAAAAACTATCACTTGCTGCCGCGATAGCCCTGCTTGCCGGTGCCGGCCAAGTTCTAGCCGATGGTAACGTCGGAGATCAAATACAGTCTGGCAATGACAATGGGGCAAATATAACCCAGTTGGACCAGTCTACCAATAACGCCACCTACCAGTTGCAGGAAGGCAATGACAATCGGGCAAGCGCCTACCAGTCTTTTGCTGACGGCAACTATATTGATCAGACACAAATCGGCAATCGCAATTGGTCGGAAACCGACCAGTGGATGCAGGAGGGCTCTGAAGCCTCTAGCTATCAAGAGGGTGAAGGCAATAGGAGCATTCTGCATCAGTGGGAGGGCTCAGGAAATACTGCCTATGCGGGACAGATGGGCAGCGAGAACACACTGTATATTGACCAGTACAGCCAGTCCAACTTTAACTATGTCGATATGTTGCAAGAGGGCAATGACAATATGTCCGCTCTGCATCAGGAAGGGGATGCGAACTTCTTCACCAGCACCCAGACCGGGGATGGCAATGGTGTGTGGAACAGCACCCGGTATGCGTCTTCAGATGGATTCAATGGCGGTCAGATAGGTGATGGAAACGTGGGAATCGTCTATCAGGAAGGCGCTGAGAACACCGCAAATTTGCTACAGACCGGGGATTTCCACTACCAGGATCTGGCCCAGGTTGGTGTTAACAACCTGGCCACTATCGCTCAGGATGGTAGCGACAACGCCAGTGTGACCTACCAGGTGGGCGCTGACAATGCTGCCACCGTTACTCAGTTTGACAGTTTCAATTCTGGCGATATGAACCAGTTTGGGAACAATAACACAGCCACGCTGGTTCAAGTGGGTGATGGCAATATGACCGGGTTCTCCCAGAATGGCGATATGAACATCGTCACGATCGATCAGTCCGGAAACAGTAACACTGCACTTGGGTTCAGTGAAGGTGTTTCCAATACCGTGGATATTGATCAAGTGGGCGAGCTGAACCTGGCTGAAATCCACCAGGACCTGGGTGCTGACAACCTGATTGTTGTCTCCCAGAATGGCTTTGAACAAAGCGCACATCTCGGTCAATCCGGCAATGACAACGCGGCTTTCGTGGACCAGTCAAATGGTTTCAACATGGCCAACGTGCATCAGACTGGTACCAACAACCTGGCCACTATTGTACAAAACTAATAGTGTCAGCCATCTGGTAATCATCAACCCCTCCCAGTGCAGGGGAGGGGTTACCTGTTGTTGAGATCTACAATAAACCGCTTTTGGCAGGTACCCTCTATCATGCAAGTCCACGGCCTGGGGCCATAGTATGATAAGTGTCAGCGGTCATAAGCAGCGATAACCACATAGATTCAGAGTGAGTTCCAGCAGGCCAGTCCAGGGAGACTGGTGTGCGGCCCCACCCTTGATTGCAGTGTCAATAGCGCGCGCGCGTAGAAGCAGGGTTTCCAGTTGCCGGGGACTCAGGCGCGAAAGGGCGGACTGTACAAGCGGTTGGCGTTTTTGGATGCGTACCAGGCGTCCCAGGGGTTGGCCCTGCGCAAGTTTTTCCCCAATGTCCAGCAGTGAGCGTATTTCCCTGGCCAGTGCCCAGAGTACAACCGGGGGCTCTATACCTTCCGTTCGCAGCCCTTCTAAGGTTTTAATGGATTTTTCAGCCTCTCCAGCCAGGGCTCTATCTATCAGGTCGAACACGCTGTAGCGGGCAGAGCTGGTGATACTATGTGCCAACCGCTCGACGGTAATGCGTTCATCGGAATTCAAAAGCTTCAGCTTCTCCACCTCCTGGCTCGCGGCAAGCAGGTTGCCCTCAACCCGCTCAGCGAGAATCTGTATTGCCTCCGGTTCCGCGCTCAGCCCGGCTGTGCTCAGTCGCTGGTTGATCCAACGGGGCATTTCCCCGGCACTCACCGGCCAGACCTGAACAAGTACCCCGTCCTTCTCCAGGGCCTTGACCCACTTGCTATTTTGTTGGGATCTATCCAGCTTGGGGAGCACGATCAGCAGTATCAAATCCTGGCGGATGCGTTTGGCAAATTCCCGCAGGGCCTTGCTGCCTTTGTCTCCCGGCTTACCGCTGGGCACGCGTACCTCGATCAGTTTTTTTTCCGCAAAAAGGGACATATTGCCCGCAGAGGCGAGTAGTAATCCCCAGTCGAAATTGTGCTCTGCGTGCAGAAGTTCACGCTCACTAAAGCCGTGTGCTTTTGCCGCAGCGCGCACTTGGTCGCAGCACTCTTGCACCTGAAGCGGCTCGTCACCGGAAATAATATAGACCGGGGCAAGCCCCTTGCCGAGGTGTGGTTGCAGCTGATGGGGTGGGATACGCATTGGAACAGCAACGCTTAGTAGCTTTTGTCTTCTAAGGGCGCATTGGCATCAATGCGGCGCAACCGGTCGATTATCCGGCCGATCAGTTCCCGGCGCATCTCCGCGCGCAGCAAGCGCTCCTCCTCGCCCTTGCTGACGATCTCCGAGACATCCCACACCAGGGCGCGGTAGACGTCCGCCTGGGCCTTATTCAACAGAGTCTCCCCACTGCCAGTACGAATACTGTAAACAGCGCTGGTAATCAGCTCATACTCAGATGCGCGGCCCTCTGAGTCTACAGCGACAGTGAGCTTGCGCTCGGTTTCTGTGTGAATGGTCAGTACATAGTCCGCGTCCATGGGCGATGGCGCAATAGCCACACCACTATTATGCAGCAGGCGGCTCAGTTCCTCTGCGATATCACTGCGCGGATTCTCGCTGAAAATATAAATAGTGCTGCCCGGAGGGAAATTCTTGGGTGCGCCGCGTAGGTGCCAGCCACAACTGATAACTGAAAAGGCAAACGCCAGGGTAATAATCCGGAGTGCGATTTTTTTCATAAACCACCTGATTGAATCGGTCGATCAGAACTTTTGCCAAAGGGAACCGAACGCGCTGTGCGTCCGGCTTTGATTGCAATTTTATTTTGCGACGATATTGACCAGTTTACCCGGTATCACAACCACTTTGCGCACAGTGGCTTCCCCAAGAAATTTCTGCACCTTGTTGTCGGCCAGAGCGAGTTTTTCCAGGGCCTTCTTATCCGCATCTGCCGGTGCGTCCAGTTTTGCGCGCACCTTGCCATTGACTTGTACCACGAGAGTGATGGTTGAGCGTACCAGGGCCTGTTTATCCACCTCGGGCCAGGGAGTATCAATCAGGTCGTTGGTGTTTCCCAGGGTTTGCCACAACTGGTGACAGATGTGGGGGGTAACCGGAGCCAGTAACAGTACGGCGGCCTGCAGAGCTTCGCGTTCAACGGCGAGCCCCTGCTCGCTGTCCCGCTCGGCCAGTTTGCCCACCGCATTGAGCAGTTCCATCACTGCCGCAACGGCCGTGTTGAAAGTCTGGCGGCGGCCGTAGTCATCGCCCACTTTCTGGATGGTTTCGTGTGTTTTGCGGCGCAACTGCTGCTGCCTGTCATTCAAGGCCTGTCGGTCAAATTCGGTCTGACTGGCGCTGGCTGTAACATGGGCATACACCGTCTTCCACAATTTGCGCAGGAAACGGCTGGCCCCCTCGACACCGGCGTTGTGCCACTCGAACGTTTGTTCCGGCGGTGCCGCGAACATGGTGAACAGGCGCACCGTGTCCGCGCCATACTGTTCTACAGCGGCGTGGGGGTCTACGCCGTTGTTTTTGGACTTGGACATCTTTATCACGCCGCCTGAGATAACTGCCTTACCGGTGGCGCGTTCAATGGCTTTGATCGGTTTGCCCTTCTCATCGCGTTCGACATCCACATCGGAAGGGTTGATCCAGGTCTTGTGACCATTTTCCTCCTGGTAGAAGGACTCCGCCAACACCATCCCCTGACAAAGCAGTTGCTTAAAAGGCTCGTCGCTGTTGAGCAGGCCCTCGTCGCGCATCAGCTTGTGGAAGAAACGCGCATAGAGCAGGTGCAAAATGGCATGTTCGATACCGCCGACATACTGGTCGACAGGCAGCCAGTAGTTGGCGCGATCGGGGTCGAGCATACCCTGTTCAAAGTCGGGGCAGGTGTGGCGGGCGTAGTACCAGCTGGATTCCATAAAAGTGTCGAAGGTGTCGGTTTCCCGTTCAACCGGGACGCCGTTAAGTTCGTCCTTACGCCACTCGGGATCGGCCTTGATGGGGGACCGGACCCCGTCCAGCGTCACCTCTTCTGGCAGTAAAATGGGCAGTTTTTGCGCAGGCACCGGGATTTCATTGCCGTTCGCCAGGTTATACATGGGGATGGGTGCGCCCCAGTAACGCTGGCGGGACACGCCCCAGTCGCGCAGGCGGTAGTTGGTGGTTACGCGGCCCTTGCCGGTGGCGATCAGTGCCTCGGAGATCGCACTCAAGGCCCCTTCAAAGTCCAGCCCGTCAAAACAGCCGGAATTCACCAGCCTGCCTTTTTCGGTAAAGGCCTCCCTGTCCAGATCGACGACCCGGCCATCGGTGGGTTCTACAACCTGTACCAGAGGCAGCCGGTATTTATGCGCAAATTCCCAGTCGCGCTGATCGTGTGCGGGCACCGCCATGACAGCGCCGGAACCGTACTCCATCAATACATAGTTGGCCACCCATACGGACACCTCTTGACCACTGATGGGATGAATGGCCTTCAGTCCGGTGTCCATGCCTTTTTTGTCCATGGTGGCCATATCGGCCTCGGACAGGGACTGCCTTTTGCACTCGGCAATAAATGCGTCCAGTTCCGGGTTGCTTTGCGCCAGCGCCAGGGCGATGGGATGTTCGGCGGCCAGGGAGAGATAGGTGACACCCATGAGGGTGTCCGGACGGGTGGTGTAGACGTCGAAGTGGTCCATACCAGCCACGGTCTCAGGCAGGGCGAAGCTCAGTTCCACACCGCGACTCTTGCCGATCCAGTTGCGCTGCATGGTACGTACCTGTTCGGGCCAGTCTGGCAGTTTGTCCAGGTCGCTGAGCAATTCCTCCGCATAGTCGGTAATCTTGATAAACCACTGTGACAGTTCGCGGCGCTCAACTGCAGTACCGCAACGCCAGCAGGCCCCGTCCTCCACCTGCTCATTGGCCAGCACCGTCTGGTCGTGCGGGCACCAGTTGACGGCGGCATTCTTCTTGTAAACCAGGCCTTTCTCGTATAATCGGGTGAAAAACCACTGTTCCCACCGGTAGTAGGAAGGCTGGCAGGTGGCCAGCTCGCGGGACCAGTCAAAGCCGAAGCCGAGGGCTTTCAGCTGTCCCTTCATGTAGTCGATATTGGTATAGGTCCACTTGGCCGGAGCGGTCTTGTGCTGGATTGCCGCGTTTTCAGCGGGCAGGCCAAAGGCGTCCCAGCCCATAGGATGCAGGACATTTTTACCCTGCATGCGATGGTAACGGGAAATCACATCGGTAATGGTGTAGTTGCGCACATGCCCCATATGGAGCTTGCCACTGGGATACGGGAACATGGACAGGCAGTAGAACTTTTCCCTGTCGGTGTTTTCCTTAACCTCGAAGCTCTTTTGTGCCTCCCAGAATGCCTGGGCGGAAGCTTCGACAGCAGAGGGATTGTACTGCTCTTGCATGGATTCGAGACCTATACTCTGTGATCTAAATTTACGGGAAACCGTTCAGTGCTCCAACGGGTACGGCTACTGACCGGTATTTCAGGGGGGGTGATTGCGATCAAGTCCCGTTCCCGGAGCATCCATTAGGATGTGTAAACGCGGAATTATAGGAGGGATATTGTGACGAAGGAACCGAAGTTACCACCGAAGGTAGATCTGGTCGACGAGTTGCGCCAGGATCTGGAGAATCTGGTGGAGGGAGAGCTGGCCGTTGAGGATCTCACGGCCAATAAAGTCGCCTTCCTGCGTGCCTGGTTAAAGGATGATTTGCACCGGGCGGGGGATTATCTGCGCGGCCTCGGGGGGGAGTTGCGTACCCTTGAGGAGCGTGGCGGCAATTGGCTGCTGGATGCGGCAGATCCAACCGAAACCGCCTGGCCCAACCTGATGCGTTGTATCAAAGAGGGGAAGCCCTGGGCCCTGGCTGGGGAATATGTGGGTGCCGATGAGGAACTGCAGTGCTTGGGTTGTGGTTACCGTGTGCTGCCCCCGGAGCATACCCAGATCACCCCTTGCCACCGCTGTGGATATGGCTGCTTCCGCCAAATTGAAGGTGGTCTTGAGTATTGATCGAATTTTATCCAGTTATGGCTAACCTTTTGATGCCGCCACTGGCGCCTCTGTTGGGATTGCTGTTGGCATTTCTACTGCACTCCCTGCCTTTCGGTCCCCTGTTAGCGCGTTTGGCACTGCCATTGGCCGTTATTTCTTTCGCTGCTCTCTGGGTGAGTGCCACACCCGCGTTTTCTGCCTGGCTTGGAAAGCAATTGGGCACAGCTCCGGAAATGGCCGGTATCTCCCCCCAGGCAGTCGTTATTCTCGGTGGTGGGCGCTACCGTGACCCGGCGTCTGGCAATGAGCGCCTGTCGGCAACAAGTCTCGAAAGGGTGCTGTGGGCGGCACAAAAAGCGCCGGATCACCTGCCGCTACTGGTCTCCGGTGGCAGGATCTATAAGAATGAGCGGTTGGCAGAGTCACAGATGATGGAAGCCCTACTGGAGGGGGAATTGTTGCGGCAGGTCAGTTGGCGCGACGATTGCAGCCGTACAACTGCGGAGAATGCCGTGCACAGCGCGGCGATATTGCGCAGCGCCGGTGTGGAAAGTATTGTCCTGGTAACCCACTGGTGGCATATGCCCCGCGCAGCAGAAGTGTTTGCCCGCGCTGGCCTGCAGGTGCAGCCGCTGTCGGTAGGCAGTGTAGCGGAGTTGTTACCGCGGTCACAGAGCGGCGTATTGCGCTGGACACCCGGTGCTGTAGCGATGCTTCAAACGCAGATCTACTGGCGGGAGGTATTGGCACAAGTATGGTATCGCTGGAGATCGCTGCCGCCGATTCACCCCTGCTGAGGAACTTTTAACATAAAGGCATTTCTGAGGCCTACTGGTTAAGAGGGGAGGGGCCGCAGGGTGCCGGATAAGACTGTGACTTGATCACTTGTGGTGACAGACTTAGGATGAATGGCATCGCAGGCCGAACCCTTGAAATACCTGCAGTTGGACTAAGGTTACATGCGTGCTTCCGGGGCGGCGGCATCAAACAGAACATGGAAGATCGGTTGGACTACCGGGGTTACTAATAGGCGTAACGGCGGTGGGAGACAACCATAACAATAAGCGAGATAAACCTAAGATGAAGGGCATCCCGATTTCTTTTACGCCCATCCAATTGCACAACCGATTAAACCAAGCGGTTTGGATTGGTTTCAGGCAAGTGAGGCAGGATGGCCGAACCCTGTTATTTCTCTATGCTGGTACGGAGGTTGGTGCCCAGCTAAGCAAGAACTTTGAGACATTTGCCGGGCAAATAGTGCGAGAGTTTCGTATTGACCCCGCCCAAGTGGAATTTATAGAGCTGCGTAAGGGTGCGGAAGAATCCCAATGGTATCGCTGGCATGCCCGGTGGGTTGGATCTGCACCGATGGAGTGCCACCTTGAGCGGGTGACCAGCGAATCGGCTTGCCGCTATTTGGCAGAGGCATTGGAGAGCGCCATGGCTGCGGCCTGAGACGTTTTGTGCCTATGGTCTGATGGCACTTTCAGGCCCGTGCCCCACTGGTGGCGCTGCCCCCATTGACCAGGTCTGCAAGGGCCTGCGCGAGGGTGGGAAAGTGGAAGGTATAACCGCTGTCGAGTGCTGCGCGCGGTTCTACCCGCTCGCTCGTCAGTAGCAGCTCCTGTGCCATTTCCCCAAACAGGATATTCAGCAGCCAGGCGGGTGCGCGCATCATAGCTGGCCGGTGCAACTGCTTGGCCAGGAGGCGGGCAAAGCTGTTGTTGGTGACCGCCTCTGGTGCACTCGCATTAAATGGCAGGCACAGATGCTGGTCGATAGCGTGCAGCATCAGCCCCACTTCATCCTCTTCGTGAATCCAGCTCATCCAATGTTCGCCAGAGCCCATGGGGCCCCCAAGCCCAAGCCGGAATGCCGGCAGCATCTGTGGCAGGGCACCACCGCGGTTGGAGAGTACAACAGCCGTGCGCATAATGCCGACACAGATACCTGCCTGTTGAAGGGGCAGGGTTGCAGCTTCCCAATCCCGGCACAACTGCGCGGCAAAACCCCCTCCGGGAGGGCTGTCTTCCTTGAGCAAATCTCCACCGCGATCCCCGTAGTAGCCAATAGCCGACCCGGACAGGAAGTAACCGGGGCGCGCTCTTTGCACGAGCGTCCAGCGCACCAGTTTCTCTGTGGTTTTCAGACGTGAATTGCGGATCTCTGCGCGGCGCCTCTCGGTCCAGCGGCGGGAGATAGGCTCTCCCGCCAGGTTCACCACGACGTCTACCGGTCGCTCGACCTCTTCCGGTTCCGTACAGGCATCCACAGACTCTCCACACAGTGCGCGCACTTTATCCCGCTGCCGGCTCAGTACGGTGAGACTGCCTCCGCGGGCCAGCCACCGCTGGCAAAAGAGCCTGCCGATCAGGCCGGTGCCGCCACTGATTAAACAATGCATAGGTAGGGCGCCCCTGCCGCAGTTTCACTGGTAAAGTGCTTGCAGCATAGCAGTCATCTTCAATCATGGCGGGGCCCGGGCTGGGCTTGGGGTGTGCCCGCGGGGTTGCCGGGGCACTTTTTGCGGAGGGTTTACGGGCCGGTGACTTCGCCGGTGGCAGGTGCCTTGGCTTGGGTACTGCCTCTTCGGCGCAGAATGACTGCCAGAGCCAGCATGGGTAGAGCCAGAGCAAATACGATGGAGATACCGGCAAGCATAAAGGGGGTGGCTCCCCGCATTGCACGGATATCGCCTGTCAAATTGACTTGTTCAAACTGGGGCAGTTGTTTCAGGATGTGTCCCTGGGGGTCCACGATGGCAGTCATGCCGGTATTGGTACTGCGGACCATATAGCGGCCGGTTTCCAGCGCGCGCATTTGCGCCATTTGCAGGTGCTGCAGCGGGCCGATGGATTTACCGAACCAGGCGTCATTGCTGATCGTGAGGAGCACCTGGGCCGATAGTGCGCTGTTCGCCACCAGGCGTGGGTAGACGATCTCGTAACAGATGAGCGGTGCCCAGCTGACGCCCGCTGCGTTCAGCGGGCGCTGCTCGTCGGGGCCGGAGCGGATAAAGGAAGTGGGCAGGTCGAAAAACTCGATGGTGCCTCGGATCAACTCCTCCAGGGGGACATATTCACCAAAGGGAACCAGATGACGCTTGTGGTAGACACCGGGACTCTGGCCGAACACCGCGGCCGAATTATGCACAACTCGGCCATTATTGTTGGGGTCGCGTCTATCGTAGAGGATGCCGCTGATCAGGTCGATTTGGGATGTTTCCGCATTGCGCTGCAGCGCCTGCATCAGGTTGGGGGCCTGCCTGTACAGCATCGGCAGGGCGGCCTCCGGCCAGATGATCACATCCACATCCTGGCTGCTGAGGGTGCGGGTACCATCCTGGTAGCGGCTTATGGTCTCTCCGCGGAATTCCGGCAACCACTTTTTCTCTTGGGGAATATTGGCCTGCACCAGCCCCACAGTGATGATCCCACCCTCGGCGTGGGTCCACACCATATGGGAAAGCAGGGCGCCTGCGGGCCAGGGCAGAAGTGCCGTGATAATCAAGGCAATATGGCCGCGCTGATTGAGTGGCACCAGGCGGCCGCTGACCACCAGGGCGAGCACAGCCGCGCCAAACGCCAGCAACAGGCCAATGCCGTAGACACTCAGTACCGGAGCCCAGCCAGACAGCCAGGTATCCAAATGGGCGTAGCCGACAAACAACCAGGGGAAGCCGGTCAATATCCAGCTGCGGAACCATTCGCTGATAAACCAGAGGGCGGCAAAGGCCAGGGCAAAGCTGAACCGGTTATCGGTAAAACGGCCGATAAAATAAAACGGGGTGGCCAGTAGCAACGCCATCAAGGCGACAAACCCTCCGGTAAGCGCGATCCCAAGGGGAACAGAGGCGTTGCCGAAGTTGGTAATCGATATGTAGACCCAAGAGCCGCCGCTGGCGAACAGCCCCAGGCCGTAGCAGAATGCCAGCCACAGGGCGCTGCGTCCGCGCAGAGTTTGCCACCCAGAGGCCAGCAAGTACAGCCAGGCCAGCAGGGCTAGGGACAGCAGGCCGCACATCCAGTAGTTGAACGGGGCAAAGGAGAGTGTCATCAGCCCGCCGGCGCCAGCGCTGGCGAGAGGAAAAAGTAATCTGCGCATAGATTCGCGTGTTCGGTGTCCTGTTGGCCAGTGTGCCCAGTTATTCAAACACCTGGGCCATCGGCCGGCGCGCTATCAATCTGCGTGCCGACTGCGGGTTTTTAGGGCGCCCTCTGTCAACTGTCCTCTTCCGGCGGCTTGCGTATATGGGCCACGCGCAACAGGTGAATCTGCCGGTTGTCTGCATAGAGCACGCGGAACATAAAGTCCCCGAGCCGAGTCACCTCATCGCGCCCGGGGAGGTGGCCGAAAGATTGCATGATTAGACCACCAATCGTGTCAAATTCTTCATCACTGAAGGCACATTCAAAAAACGCATTGAATTCCTCGATAGGGGTGAGTGCTTTGACGATATAGTCATTGTCACCCACCCGGCGGATAAAGCTATCCACTTCCTCCTCGTCGGTCTCGTCTTCAATTTCCCCGACAATCTCTTCGAGAATATCTTCAATGGTAACAACGCCGGAGACGCCACCATACTCGTCGATAACGACGGCCATATGGTAGCGGTTTTCACGAAATTCCCGCAGCAGAATGTTCAGGCGCTTGCTTTCTGGAATGATATTGGCCGGGCGGATGATATCCTCGAGCTGAAATTCACCGACACCCTTGAGGAGCAGGGGGAGCAGATCCTTGGCGAGCAGTATTCCGCGGATATCGTCGATACTTTCACCGACTACCGGGAATCGCGAGTGGCCGGATTCGATAATTTTGGGCAAAAAGGTTTCGGGATTGTCCCGCAGGCCCACCACAACCATCTGAGAGCGGGGAATCATAATTTCCCGCACCTGCTGGGTGGAGACATCCAGTGCGCCTTCAATGATGGACAGCGCTTCCGCGTCCACCAGCTGGTTTTCAGCCGCGTCTTTGATGATGTCCAGTAACTCATCGCGGGATTTGGGTTCAGCAGAAAAAGCGCTGAACAGTTTTTCCAACCAGTTTTTTTCACTGGATCGGGACTTGCTGGACAAGTGGCTACTTGGGGGTTCGTCTGTGGTCATGGAAGTGGCCATGCTCCGGATATCTCTCATTTCTGGGTAATTGGTAGTATTTCTTGGGTAATTCGGCCGCGCAGTGGGCTGTCATTTCGCCCTCCCAGCAGGAGTGTAGGGGGCGGAAAAGCCGAGGCTACACAGCAGGTCTGTCTCCAGCTTTTCCATCACCGCTGCATCGTTATCCTCGATGTGGTCATAGCCCAGCAGGTGCAGTGTGCCATGGACCATCATATGTGCCCAGTGCGCCGACAGCGATTTGCGCTGCTGCTCCGCCTCCAGCTGTACTACCGGAGCACAGATCACAAGATCCCCCAATAGGGGAAGATTTAGCTCCGCAGGTAAGTCCGCTTGAAAGGACAAAACATTGGTAGGACCATCCTTGCCGCGGTACCGGTTGTTGAGCTGCTGGCTCTCTTCCCTGTCGACAATGCGCACGGAGAGTTCGGCCACCTCTCGGTGCCCGGTCAGTGTTTTGGCAACCCAGGTGTGAATGGCCTCGTCGGGGGGCAGTGGTGTGCAACGGCTGGCCCGCTGTACATCGAGTGTCAAATCAATCATGACTCGGCAGCTGGGTGTCAAGCGGCATTCTCGCTGGCCTTGCCGGCGGTCATGTCGCGTTCGGCCTCGTGAATATCGTAGGCCTCTACAATGCGTTGGACAAGGGGGTGGCGGACAACATCCTTGGCACCAAAATACGTTAAGCTGATACCCTTGACCTTGCCCAGGACTTCCACGGCGTGGCGCAGGCCCGAAACCTGTCCGCGCGGCAGGTCCACCTGGCTGGGATCGCCGGTAATGACTGCGGTGGAACCGAAACCGATACGGGTCAGGAACATCTTCATCTGCTCGCGGGTGGTGTTCTGGCTCTCATCGAGGATGACGAAGGCATTGTTTAAGGTGCGCCCGCGCATATAGGCGAGCGGTGCCACTTCAATGACGTTGCGCTCGATCAGCTTGCCAACAGTCTCAAAGCCCAGCATCTCGTAGAGGGCGTCGTAGAGCGGGCGCAGGTAGGGGTCCACCTTCTGGCTCAGGTCGCCAGGCAAAAAGCCCAGCTTTTCACCGGCCTCGACAGCCGGACGTACCAGCAGAATACGCTCGACCCGGTCCTTGAGAAGGGCCTCCACCCCACAGGCCACCGCCAGGTAGGTTTTGCCGGTCCCCGCCGGGCCGATGCCGAAGTTGATATCGTTGGATTGTACTGCATACACGTACTTGCGCTGGTTCAGACCGCGCGGGCGTACCGAGCACTTTTTGGTGCGGATCAAAACCACCTGGTCGCCTTCCCCGGATTCGCCATTGCTGAGCAACTCCTCCACGCCCGACTGTTGCAGGGCCAGGTGAATCTCATCTGGGGTCAGGTGGTTATGAGAGCCGGTCTCCCGGTAGAGGGCGTTCAGTAACTCGCCGGCAGCGCGGGCGGGCTGGGATTCGCCATAAAAAGTAAACAGATTGCCGCGATTGCGGATCTCAATGTCCAGCCGCTGTTCTATTTGTCGCAGATGTTGGTCAAATTGACCGCAGAGGTTGGCGAGACGGCGGGCGTCGTTGGGCTCGAGGGTGATGCTGTGCGCGAGGGTATGTGTTTCCAAACTGGTTACGGCACCTTAATGTTAGGGGTTCATTGCTAGGGTATACCCATTTTCCCGGAATGGGAAAGGCTTGAGTGCTACAAATAGGTTATATGCAAATATTGTTTTAATAACAAATAGTACTTTTTGGTGACCACAGCCTCTTCTGGGCGGCAGGACAGGGGCTGCCATTGCATCTTGCTGGGGGACAGGTTGTCCAGGACTTTTTAGAACAGACTCTGCTCCAGTTCTGATGTGAGTAATTTCCCGCGCAGGGAGTTGGGCAGGGCCTCCACAATCTGTATATCGGCAAATTTTCCGATCAGGGCCGGGTTGTCGGCGCGAAAGTTGACCACTCGGTTATTTTCAGTGCGGCCCTGCAATTGTCCCGGATCTTTTTTTGATACGCCGCCAACGAGGACCCGCTCAGTCTTGCCAACCATGCGCCGCGCAATGGCGGAGGCCTGCTGGTTAATGCGATTTTGCAGTAGCTGCAGGCGTTGTTTTTTGATTTCTTCCGGGGTGCTATCGGGCAGGTCGGCTGCCGGGGTACCCGGGCGCGGCGAGTAGATAAAGCTGAAGGAAAGATCAAAACCCACCTCCTGGATCAGGTTCAAAGTGGCTTCAAAGTCCCTGTCGGTCTCGCCGGGGAAGCCCACAATAAAGTCCGAGGAAAGGCAGATATCCGGGCGGATTCCCTTCAGGCGGCGAATCTTGGATTTGTACTCCAGTGCAGTATGGCCGCGTTTCATGGCCATGAGGATGCGATCGGAACCACTCTGTACCGGCAGGTGAAGGTGGCTGACCAGTTCCGGCACCCGGGCATAGACATCGACCAGCGCATCGGAAAACTCCACTGGATGAGAGGTGGTGTAGCGAATGCGGTCAATACCCTCGATGGTTGCAACATAGGTAATCAGCTCGGCAAAATCCACTGCATGGCCATCCTCACCGACGCTTCGGTAGGCGTTGACGTTCTGGCCCAGTAGGTTCACTTCGCGCACGCCCTGACCGGCCAGGTGCGCAACCTCCTCCAATACATCGGCAACCGGGCGGCTCACCTCCTCGCCGCGGGTATAGGGCACTACACAAAAGGTGCAGTACTTGGAACAACCCTCCATGACGGAAACAAAGGCAGTGGCACCATCGGCCTCGGGCTGGGGCAGGCGGTCAAATTTCTCGATTTCCGGGAAGCTCACATCTACCACCACAGCGCCATTTTTTTGCGCCCGGGTCTCCATCATCTCCGGTAGGCGGTGCAGGGTCTGTGGGCCAAAAATCAGGTCCACGTAGGGTGCGCGTCTGGCGATCGCTTCCCCCTCCTGGCTGGCAACGCAGCCCCCAACACCGATCAGCAGGCCGGGATTTTTTTCCTTGAGGTGCTTCCAGCGGCCCAGTTGATGGAACAGTTTTTCCTGGGCCTTCTCGCGGATAGAACAGGTGTTGACCAACAGCACATCCGCTTCAGCGGGATTGTCAGTGGGGATCATGGCGTGAGATTCCCCGAGTAGGTCGCGCATCCGGGCGGAATCGTACTCGTTCATTTGGCAGCCGTGGGTCTTGATGTAAAGTTTCTTCACCGGTATATCGGACATATTCTGCCTGATTGAAATCTGGTCAATTGAACGGGGGGCGCATTATAGCCATACGGCCCCGCACTGCCTAGATGGCTATATTAGCGGTTGCAAACCTGTGCTATTCTTGCGCGCTTTGCCCGCTGTCTGACTAATTTTGAGGTTCGCGGTAATTCCCATTCAGAGAGACCTATGGCCAACCCGATTTATAAAGTAATTTTTCACAACCAGAACCAGGTATATGAACTCTACGCTCGGGCTATCTACCAGAGTGATATGTACGGCTTTATCGAAGTCGAAGAGTTTGTATTTGGAGAAAGGGCACAGTTGGTGGTGGACCCCAGCGAAGAGAAGCTGAAAACCGAGTTTGCTTCGGTCACGCGCTCCTATATACCGATGCACAGCATTGTGCGTATCGACGAAGTGGAAAAGGAGGGCACGGGCAAGATCGTAGAGGCCAAAGGGGGGGACAAAGTGGCAAAGTTTCCCTTTGCGCCGCCCATCAGTCGCCCCCAGGATACCGAGTAAGGCATCCTCCCCGCCTGAACCGATGCCGCCGGGCCTGGACTCGGCGGATTGGCCGCCATCAGCCCTTTGCGCCTCTGTCTTCTGTTGCCATATAAGCTTCAAGAAAGATACACTGAACTGTCATCAAGCCGCTGCACAGTCATTGTTTAGACGACAAACCGTTTTACCGGTTTCGATTTTGACTGCGTCCCGCACAGACCTGGCCGGTGGCCCGGTTAGTTGCTGATCAAAGGCGGAAATCTTGCTATGAGAAATCGCTACCGCGCGCTGTGGATATCGGATGTCCCTCTGGGCAGCAGTGACTGCGAGTCCTGCCGGCTGGTGGATTTTCTGGCGCAGAATTGCGCTGACAGGGTTTATCTGGCCGGGGATATTTTCGATAGGCAGGCGCCGTCTCTGAAACGGGGGGCCTGGTGTCGGATGCCGACCCCCTCCAACCTTCCGGCAGAGGTGGTGGTGGCATGATTCGAGTTGAGCACCTTCTGCAGAAAAATGCCTGGTATAGTGCTGCGCCACAAAAACCCACTCGTAAACTGGTTTCCGCAACCCTGAAGAAAATCTGTTGTGAAGAGTGGATAGTGGAATTTGGGCGGCGATACCCCCATCTGGGGGGGATCGATTTTATCCGCCAGCTGTTCACCGATCTGGATTTCCGCTACGGCCTGGATCCCTCTGAACTGGAGCGGGTGCCGGCTGATGGTCCTTTGGTGATCGTCGCCAATCATCCTCTCGGCAGTCTTGATGGCCTCGCACTGATCGATATGATCTCCCGGGTGCGCAGGGACGTGCGTGCTGTGGCCAGCCGGCTATTGTGGAGTCTCAAACCCCTGCGCCCGTTCTTTTTGCCGGTGGATAATTTCCACGGCCGCACCCACCGTGCAGATGTGCAGGGTATTTACGATCACCTCGGGCAGGGGGGGGCCATTCTGTTTTTCCCCGCCGGTGAGGTTTCTCGACTGACCCCCAAGGGCGTCAGGGATGGGCGCTGGAATCCGGGTTTTGCGCGAATTGCGGAGAAGGCCGGGGCGCCGATTCTGCCTGTTCAGGTACTCGGCAGAAATTCCTGGTGGTTTTACGGCCTGTCTGCCCTGAACAAACCCATCTCGACGCTCTGGCTGGTGCGGGAGATGTTCAAGCAGGCCAGCCGCAGCATAGAAGTGCGCATCGGCCACCCCCTCGAAGCGGAACACTTTTGCAGTTGGCCCCTGACACTGAGAGCCAAGGCCGCTCTTTGGCGCAAGCATGTCTACCAACTGCATCGCTCGCCCCCGCCCCTTGGACCCGAATTGATCGCCGCTGCGGAGCCCCAGGCTGAGGTGATGAAATTGATTGCGCCCTGTGAGGTACTTGCCGGACAGGGTGACCTGTCGGTGCATCTCTACCGGCAGAAAGCCGACTGTCCGGTGATGCGTGAACTGGCGCGAGTGCGTGAGGTGGCGTTTCGAGCGGTGGGAGAGGGCACAGGACAGAGCCGCGACTGGGATGCCTTCGATGCGCATTATGATCACCTGCTGCTTTGGGATGGCGGGCGCAGACAGATTGCTGGAGCCTACCGCCTGGCGTCCACCGAGGCCCTGGCGGAGGACGAGATCTACAGCAGCACCCTGTTTAATTATTCGCACCCGCCGCGCGAGTGCCTGCCGGGTTCGGCGGAACTGGGGCGCAGTTTCCTGCTGCCGGAATACTGGCGTGGAGGCGGCCTGGACTTGCTGTGGAGTGCCATCGGCCAGTGGGTGATGCGCAAGAAGGTACGCTACCTGTTCGGACCTGTGTCCATGCCGGGAACATTTTCTGTGCGTGCCAAATCCGCCATTGTGCGCTATTTCTCCCGCTATTTTGCCCCCAATAGGCCCCTGGGGGACGCGCGTCTGCCCTTTCCGTGGGCCCGGGCATCTCTACCGGCATTATCCGGAGATGCATTGGCGGATTTGCGCCAATTAAAGCAGGTGCTGCGCGAAGAGGGTGTGGTGTTGCCCCCGCTCTTTAAGAAATATGCAGCACTGACCCAACCGGGAGGGACCAGTTTTCACGCATTTAATATCGATCCGGGTTTTTGCGATGCCGTGGATGGTCTGGTGGTTGTTGACCTCAGCCTGGCGGATAAGAAATTTGCCAAGCGCTATTTGAGCGGAATGGCTCCCGGTATCACATCCCCCCCCACGATTGGCCCGGCCACCAGATAGAGTGCAGGCTTAACTGCTCGCATTTCGGCACTGCGCCAGCCGCTGGCGCACACTTGCCAGTTGAACGCAAAGCACAAACACCGACAGGGCGGTATCCAGCTCTTCCAGCGCTGGGAAGCTCGGGGCTATACGGATATTGCTGTCTTCCGGATCATTGCCGTAAGGGAAGGTGGCACCTGCCGGTGTGAGTTTCACACCCGCGTCTGCCGCCAGCTTCACCACTGCCCTTGCGCAGCCGGGGCGGGTGTTGAAAGAGACGAAATACCCCCCCTGAGGTTTCTCCCATCGGCCCATACCCGAATCGCCCAGGGCATTTTGCAGGTGCTCCAGCACACACTCGAATTTTGGTCTGAGAATACTGGCATGCTTGTGCATATGCTCTTCAAGCGTGGTGCATTCGGTGAAAAAGCGCGAATGGCGCAGCTGATTCACTTTGTCCGGGCCTATGGTCATCGCCTGCATTTGGTGCTTCAGCGAATCCAGATTGGCGCTGCTGGCGCTGACGAAGGCAACACCCGAGCCCGCGTGGGTGACTTTGGATGTGGAGGCAAACTGCAGCACGGAATCCACAGTGTCGTTTTCCAGGGTGGCTGCGCGGATACTGGCAAGGCTGATAAAGTGTCCCAGGTCATGCACGGCGTAGGCGTTATCCCAGAAAATCCGGAAACCGGGATTGGCAATCTGCCCCAACTGGGCCAGGCGCTCCACCGTTTCCCTGCTGTAGGTGATACCACTGGGATTGGCGTATTTGGGCACACACCAGATGCCGATAATGTCACTGTCTTCGCGGACGTGCTTTTCGACGCACTCCATATCCGGCCCCCCTTTCTCCAGGGGGATGGCGAGCATACGGATGCCGAGCTGCTCGCAAATCGTAAAATGGCGGTCGTAGCCGGGCACCGGGCAGAGAAACTTGGGGGATTCCAGTTCCCGCCAGGGAACATTGCCGGCGAAGCCGAAAAGGTATCCGGTCAGTACGGCATGGTACATCAGGGTCAGGGAGCTGTTGCCACCCGCCATGACTTCCTCTGTTGGCACCTGCAACATATCCGCGCCCAGGGCCCGGGCGCAGGTAAGGCCGGTCATGCCGCCATAATTGCGTGTATCCGTACCGTCGGACGCACGATAATCGGTGGCGAGAATGCCATCGAGTTTGTCGGATAAATTCAATTGTTCCGCCGAAGGTTTGCCGCGGGTAATATCCAGGTTCAGTGCATGCTGGCAGATTCGCTCGTAGTGGGCACTCAGTTCCTTTTCCCATTTGGCTAATTGGCTGCTGGTGGCGGATTCAATGTGCACGGGGGTTCCCCTGGCTGATCATTTAAGTGTGCGAGCTTAGCAGCCTGTCGGTGCCTTCGCCTGCAGCATTCATCCGTTAAGGTGATCGAATGGGTATGGCTGCGGTTTTACTGGCTCGCCAGTATACGGAAATTTTGCGCATATTCCCGCAGGGTACGACTCAGGTGATGGCGCTGGGGCGGAGTTGTGCTGGACAATATCTGTTCGGCGAGTTCGCGCGCCTGTTCCTGGCGCCGCTCCTGCGCCTGCCGGTATTGGGGTGACCAGAGTTGCTGTGGGTCTACCAGCAGGTTGCGCAATGTTTCCACATAGCCTGGCGGTTTGCTGCGCAACAGGCCAATTGCTTTCGATTGCCAGAGTTGCCTCTGCGCACTGCGGGACTGGGGATTGTACTCCACCTTGGAGACCCAGGCGGCGATCAGATTTATCTGTTCTTGCGAGAGGTGTCCGAGCCAGCGCTCGCCTTCTTTGCGGATCTGTCGGTTGCGCTTCCGCCGGATCTTCTCCGGCGGCTGTTGCCATTCTTCCAAAGCCTTTTGCTGTTTTTTCCGCAGGTTTTTCTGCAACTCGTCAATTTGGTGTTTATCCAGCTGCGCCACAATGGGAAGAAACAGGTCGTAGGCACTGTCGCTGGCGCTGTGCAAAAACTGCTGTAGCTGCTGTTCCACAGGTTCCAAACGGGGGCTTTCCAGTGCGCCCTCATCCACCTCGTCGGCCAGGCGGGTTAGAAACTCCGCGTAATGTTCCAACTGGGTCTGTCGATGCCAGCGGAAAAAGCTGTCCAGGGCAGCTTGCAGTTCAGCCGCCTGTGCCCGGTTTAAGTCCACATAGTCGTGCACTTTCCAGCGTATCCAGTAATCGATATTGTTGTAGGCGAACTGGACACTGGAACAGCTGCCAATGCATACAAAAAGGAAAATTAGCGCAATTTTGCGCCAGGAATACATTATCAGCGTACCTGGTGGCTGTGCCATCGGCGCTTTCCTGTGGAAATTGTTCGGTCGCTTCCGGCGGGGCAACTCCAAGCATAGATGATAGGGCAATGGCCGACGCAATGGCATTTCCGATGCCGATGGTCATCCCGCCTGTACCGGGGTCATATCCCTGGCACGCTAGGACTGGGCCCCGTGTCAACCAGACCCTGCCGGACAATCTGTGCCAGATACGAAAAACAGGGGTCAGGATTAATGAACGTCAAGCCTTCGGAGCCCAGTTATCCGGTCTTTTTATGGGACGCTGGCTGAGCTTGAATGGTAGAAGATTGTTTTGGTGCCGCTCCAGTGGAATCCCGCACGATCAGCCCGGGAGTGAAACGGCGGGTAATACTCTCCTGCGATTTCTCCTTCCCCATATTCCCCTTGCAGTGAATCCGCTCAAGTGTCAACTCTGCCGCACAACGGCCGATTTCCTCGTTGGGCTGGTGGGCAGTGGTGAGTTTGGGACAGGTCTGGCGTGAAAAGGGGCTGTCCTCAAAGCCTGCAATGGACAGCTGCTGCGGCACATCAATGTTCATCTTGCGTGCGGCAAAGAGAGCGCCTGCGGCAATTTCATCATTACCGGCAAAGACGGCGGTGGGGGGGGAGTCGGACTTCAGTAGGGCAGTGGCACCTGCCACGCCTGAGTCGAAAGAATATTCCCCTTCAAGAATCATCTGGTCGTCGACAGGCAGTTGCGACTCCTGCAGTGCCCTCATATAACCCTCGAGGCGGCCGAGGGTGGAAAAGTGTTCAATGCCTCCGTGCAGGTAACCGATGCGCCGATGCCCGAGCTCCACCAGGTGCTGGGTTATTGAAAAGGCCCCGGCACCGTCATCCACCTGAATACAGTTTTCCTCCAGCTGGTCCAGCTGGTCGGCAGCCTGGGAGGAGAGAATCCGCACAAATTCCACATTTAGCGCTTTCAGGGTGTCGATGACCTCGGGGTATTCAGAGAAGGGGGGGGTGAGGATCAGGCCTGCGATCCGGCTTTGCTCCACCAGTTTGTGCAGTTCGTCGTGAATGGAGGGCGCTTTGGCGCTGCTGGGATGGATCAGTAGTTCATAGCCCCGCGCCCTGCAGGCTGCGAGGATACCGTTTTGCATATCGATCACGTAGTAGGCATCGGGGTTGTCGTAAATCAGGGCAATGGAATAGGAATGAGTGCCTGCCAGGTTGCGCGCCGCCAGATTGGGGCGGTAATCGAGCGCCTGTATTGCCATAAGGACCCGCGTTCTGGTGGTCGGACGTACAGAGGGTTCATTGTTGATGACCCGTGAGACGGTCTTAATCGACACCCCTGCACGCTTGGCAACGTCAGTGATAGTGACTTTCATAGAATAACAATACTAGTTTGCCGAAGTCCGTGTTGAGGCCAGGCTATCCAGTGCTGTATTGCCAATATGTAAATTTCTTACATATTTTGGTTGGGTTTTGCCCGTCTTTCAAGTCAGTAATTCCATATAAAAGAGATAACATCCTCTTATTTCGATAAAATTAGGTCAATTAACGCTAAAAAAAGCACTTTTTACCTGAATGTTATTGAACTCGAATAACATATTCAGGAAATCTTGAATTTTATGTAGTTTTACTACATAGTGTCTGTCAAATAAGGTCGAGTCCTTTCCGGACGCTGTTGTGGTGAAGCCCGGCCCTTTTACCCAGAAACGCCCTGGGGTTCTCTCTGGTCCAGATGCTTTTGTGGGGTGATAGGCCGCCAGTCGTACTACAACCCAAGGGCTGGAGTAGGGTTTTCCACAGTGGATTGTCTTTTCAGGGCTAGATGGTCAGTGGTGGTGGGAATACCGCCAAAATCGGGTGTTGGCGGATGGCCCGAGGTGGCCACTCCAACAGAGTGAATACGGAAAAGTCATGGTGCACAGTAAGGTTCAGGCAGTTACGGAGCGCATTATCCTGCGCAGTGAAGAATCCCGCGCAGACTATCTGACGCAGGTAGAAAAGGCGCATATTGAAGGTCGCGCCAGTGCACACCTGTCCTGCGGCAACCTGGCCCATGCCATTGCCGCCTCCCCGCAAAGAGACAAGCAATTGATCGCCTCGGGGCGTGGGCCCAACCTGGGGATCGTCACCGCCTACAACGATATGTTATCTGCGCACCAGCCCTTCGGGACTTACCCGGCCCGCCTGAAAGAGGCGGCGACGCGTCACGGAGCCAGCGCCCAGGTGGCCGGTGGTGTGCCGGCGATGTGTGACGGCGTTACCCAGGGGCGGCCGGGTATGGAGCTGGGTCTGTTCTCCCGCGACGTGATCGCCATGTCCTCAGCAGTGGCGCTGTCCCACGATATGTTTGAGGGCGCCATGTTCCTCGGCACCTGCGACAAGATTGTGCCCGGGATGGTGATCGGGGCGCTGGCATTCGGGCATCTGCCCACGATCTTTGTACCGGCGGGCCCTATGCCCACCGGCCTCTCCAATACGGAAAAGGTGCGGGTACGCCAGCTCTATGCCGAGGGCAAGGTGGGCCGTGCAGAGCTGTTGGAAGCGGAGAGTGCTTCCTATCACAGTGCCGGCACCTGCACCTTCTACGGTACAGCCAACAGCAATCAGATGCTGATTGAAATTATGGGGCTGCAGTTGCCGGGCAGCTCTTTCGTCAATCCCGGCACCGGACTGCGCGATGCCCTGAATGAAGCGGCAGTGGCGCAATTGGTAACAATTACCGAGCCCAGCCAACACACACCGATCGCCAAGATTCTCACAGAAAAAGCCTTTGTTAATGGCGTGGTGGGGTTATTGGCAACTGGTGGTTCCACCAACCACACCTTGCACCTGGTGGCCATGGCCCGCGCTGCGGGCATCCAGCTGACCTGGCAGGATATGGCGGATCTCTCCGAAGTGGTGCCGCTGCTGTGTCATGTTTACCCCAACGGCACCGCAGACATTAATCACTTTGCCGCGGCGGGCGGTATGCAGTTTTTGATTCGAGAATTGCTCTCTGCCGGTCTGTTGCACCCGGACGTACACACAGTGCTGGGGGATTCGGGGCTCAAGCCCTATTGCTGCGATCCTTTCCTCAACGATGCCGGAGATGGCGTGGTATGGCGGCCAAGTGCTGAAGAGAGTGCCGATACCTCGGTGATTCGCCCGGTGAGCAATCCCTTTTCCCACCATGGCGGTCTGCAATTGCTTGAGGGCAATCTGGGCCGCAGCGTGATCAAGGTTTCCGCGCTGAAAACCGCGCAGCTCAAGATCAGGGCGCCGGCCATTGTACTGCACAACCAGGATGAACTACTGGCGCGTTTTAAGGCCGGCGAACTGGAGCGGGATTTTATCGTTGTGGTGCGTTTTCAAGGCCCCCGCGCCAATGGTATGCCGGAGCTGCACAAGCTGATGCCGACGCTGGGGGTACTGCAGGATCGCGGATTCAAAGTGGCACTGGTGACAGATGGGCGCATGTCCGGGGCTTCCGGCAAGGTGCCGGCGGCCATTCATATGTCCCCTGAGGCCGTTGAGGGGGGAGCCATTGCCAGGGTGCGCAACGGTGACCTGATTGAACTGGACTGTGAAGCGGGTGTACTGCGTGTGCTTGTGGATGAAAAGGTATTCGCCGCGCGCAAACCCGCTCAGTGCGATCTGTCGGAAAATGCCCGCGGCATGGGTCGAGAACTCTTCGCGAATATGCGTGCAATGGCCAGTGGTGCGGAGACGGGCGCCAGTATTCTGTATTAACCGGGACAGTGCCGCCAGGCATTGCAGGAAAACGATCTCAGAGCGGAACCTATGCTTGATCCTTTTGATATGGTGTTGTTTGGTGGCGTCGGTGATCTTGCCTTGCGCAAGTTGATACCGGCGCTTTACCGCGCGTTTAGAGAGGGCAGTCTGGCACAGAGTTGCAGGATCCTCCCGGTATGCCGACGCCGGGAAGATGCCGATCATTACCTGGAAACCGCACAGCGAGCCCTGCAGGCGCACCTGCGCGAGGGTGAATACTGTGACTCCAGTTGGCGCGATTTCAGCCGGCTGCTGCGTCCCATGGCGTTGGATATAGCCGTGCCCGATGCCCGGTGGGAACACCTCGCGGACATCTTGGGTGCAGACCCCGGGCGTGTGCGTATTTTCTACCTGGCAATCCCACCGGGAGTCTTTGGCCTTTGCTGTGAAAACCTCAACAGAAAGGGTCTGATCAGTGAGAAAGCCCGAGTGGTTGTGGAAAAGCCACTGGGTTACAACGCACAGACCTCCTGCGAAATCAACAGCAAACTCGCCAGTTATTTTCCCGAAGACAATATATTCCGCATTGATCACTACCTGGGCAAGGAAACCGTACAAAACCTGCTTGCCCTGCGTTTCTGCAATGTGTTGTTTGAGCACCTGTGGGATGCAAAAGCGATCGACCATATCCAAATCAGTATCTCGGAAACGGTCGGCCTGGAGGGGCGCGCCGGTTTTTACGATGAGACGGGCGCACTGCGGGATATGGTGCAAAACCACCTGTTGCAGCTGTTGTGCCTGATCGCGATGGAATCACCCAACACCATGTCCGCGAAAAATATTCGCGCGGAGAAAATCAAGGTGCTGGAAGCCCTGCGCCCGCTCGCGGCATCAGAAGTGGATAAGAATGTCGTGCGCGGGCAATATGTGGCTGGAGAGATCGACGGGCAGCGTGTGCCCGGCTACCTGGACGAATTGGAACACGGTGCCAGTGCTACGGAGACATTTGTCGCAATACGGGCGCATATCGACAGCTGGCGCTGGGCGGGTGTGCCCTTTTTTCTGCGTACCGGCAAGCGTATGGATAAGCGCTGTGCGGAAATTGTGGTGCAGTTCAAGAAAGTCTCCCATCACGTCTACGATGAAAGTGCCGGTAAAGTCATTCCCAACCGCCTGGTAATCCGCCTGCAGCCCGAAGAGAGTATCAAGCTGATATTGATGGCCAAGAAGATGGACAGTCTGGCCACAAAGTTGCAGCAGGCGGAATTGAATTTAAACCTGTCGGATACCTACGACAGCTTCCGCAGCGATGCCTATAAACGCTTGATGCTGGATGCCGCGGCCAACAATCCGGCGCTGTTTATTCATCGCGATGAAGTGGCCGCAGCCTGGGACTGGGTCGACCCGATTATTGAACACTGGCGTGACACCAATAATCAGCCCAAACCTTACACCGCGGGAAGCTGGGGGCCGACGGAGGCCGGTGAATTGCTGGCCCGTAGCGGCCGCCACTGGTTTAACGCCAAGTAATGATTGCTGGGGTTGCCTGTCTGCGACAGGCGCACCTTCAGGGAAGTACTAGTAAAAAAGCAGAAGGGAAGAATAGCCCTCTCCCAGGATCGTATGAGGCATGGATGCCGATTACGAGCGTACAAGGATGTATTCACAGCGTGTCCTGGGAGAGGGCTATTCTTTCCTTCCGACCCGGTAGTAACTGGAAATACCCATGGTAGAGGAAAAATTTTATCCCGATCGCGAGCGTCTGGTACAGGTGTTTGCACATGACTGTGCCTATGAGTTGCAACAGGGGATCAAGGCGCAGGGCCGTGCCACCTTCCTGGTCTCTGGTGGCAGCACGCCAGAGCCTGTTTATCGCGCGCTTTCCAAGCGCCCGCTGCCCTGGTCGCACATTACTGCCGCGCTGGTGGATGAGCGCTGGGTGGACCCATCGCAAAGCGGCAGCAACCAGGCCTTTATTCAACAATGCCTGCTACAGGACTGCGCCGCAGACGCGACACTGTTGGCCATGAAAACCTCTCACGCAACAGCGGCTGAGGGAGAGGCTGAATGTGAGCGCGCCTACGCCCGGCTGCCGCGCCCTTTCGATGTCTGCGTTCTGGGAATGGGTGCTGATGGCCACACCGCCTCATGGTTTCCCCATGCACAGGGCCTTGCACCCGTGCTGAATCCGCACTCTGAAAAACTCTGCAGCGCAATTACTGCCAGGCAGAGTGACGTGACCGGTACTTACACCGAGCGTATGACCTTGACCGCAAACGCCATTTTGCAGGCGAGAAATATCAAACTACTGATTACTGGCGGGGAAAAACTGAAAGTTTACCGCGAAGCTTTGCTCGGCAGTGATGAAATGGAAATGCCGGTGCGCAGCATTCTCAAACAGGCACTGAAACCGGTCACGGTTTACTGGGCACCTTAACGAACGATCTGGATGTGACGGATGCAGAAAAATATCGCCGACATTTTACCGGTTGCCGGTGTTGTTCCGGTACTGGTGATTGAACACCCCGAAGATGCACTGCCCCTGGCGGCGGCGCTGCTCGAAGGCGGCCTGAGTGTACTCGAAATTACCCTGCGCACCGAGGCTGCCCTGGATGCAGTGGAACGGATTGCCAAACATTTGCCCGAAGTGCAAATAGGCACCGGTACCATTTTAAATGGCGACGATCTGCGGCGCTCCACCGAGGCCGGCGCCAGTTTTGTGGTGAGCCCAGGAGCGACCGAGCGATTGTTGGCGGCTGCGGATGATTACGATGTACCGCTGCTGCCCGGAGCGGCCAGTGTTTCCGAGGTCATGCGCCTGTTTGAGCGCGGCTATCGCTACCAGAAGTTTTTCCCGGCCCAGGCCGCCGGTGGTACACCGATGCTGAAATCTATTGCGGGCCCGCTGGCGGAAGTGCGCTTCTGCCCCACTGGTGGTATCAGCCCGGATAACGCAGCGAGCTATCTAACCCTTGGCAATGTGATTTGTGTGGGTGGCTCCTGGATGGCGTCCAGCGCTCTGGTGCGGGAGAAAAACTGGGCGGAGATCACCCGCCTGTCAAGGCAGGCTGTGGCATTGAAACCTTAATAGGCCGATAGCCATGCGCTGGCACCGACCGTTGCAAAAGTCAGCCCGCAGGTGGGGTTGCAGGAGTTGTGTTCCGGCAAGTCGCAGAGGGTTGCCTGGGCTAACGGGTTCAGTGCCACAAACGTTCGGTAAAGGGTATCCGCACAGGCAGGCAGCGCGGAAAGCCAAAACAATAGGGTAACGCCAGATGAAAATAAACATTGCCATCAATGGTTACGGTCGAATCGGCCGCAATGTCACCCGGGCCATCTATGAATCCGGCTATCGCGATCGTATCCGGCTGGTTGCGATCAACGATCTCGCCCCGGTGGCCACCAATGCGCACCTCACCCGTTTCGACACGATCCACGGCCGCTTTGCCACCGAGGTAACCGTGGATGGCGACGCGCTGGTGATCGGTGGCGACCGCGTGCAGGTTTGCCAGGAGCGCGATCCGGCCAGGCTGCCCTGGGGGGAACTCGGTGTGGATCTGGTGCTGGAATGTACCGGTCGCTTTACCAACAGAGCCTCTGCCTGCGCACATATTGAAGCGGGTGCCGGTGCCGTACTGATTTCCGCTCCCTCCAAGGACGCCGACCTTACCGTGGTGTACGGTGTCAATGATGCGACCCTGAGTGCGGACCACCGGGTGGTTTCCAATGCATCCTGTACCACCAATTGCCTGGCGCCAGTGGTGCAGGCGTTGCACCGCGGGCTGGGTATTGAGCGCGGTTTTATGACCACCGTGCACGCCTACACCAATGATCAGAACACCCAGGATGCAGTCCACGCGGATATGTATCGGGCCCGCGCCGCAGCCGATAATATGATTCCCACCAAGACCGGCGCTGCCGCTGCAGTGGGCCTGGTACTGCCGGAATTGAAAGGCCGGCTCGATGGTATGGCAGTACGCGTTCCCGTGAACAATGTCTCCCTGGTAGACTGCCAGTTTATCGCCGCTCGCGATACGACCGTCGAAGAGGTGAACCACATCATGCGGCAGGCTGCGGAGGCCAGCAAGGGGGTGTTGACCTATTGCGACCGGCCCCTGGTTTCCGTGGATTTCAACCATACCAGCGCCTCCAGCCACTTCGATGCCAATCACACCCGTGTGAACGGCAATCTGGTAAAAGTGATGGCCTGGTACGACAATGAGTGGGGATTCTCCCAGCGTATGCTGGATACCAGCCTGGCCATGGCCGCCGCGTTGCAGCTGCAGTTGCCGGTTGCTGAGTCTGCCTGATCTGTGCGTAAACCTGTTCCACAGTCTGCAAACAGGGATGGGAATGGCCTCGCACTTTATGCGGCGCATCAACCCAGCGCCAACAGTAGCTGGGTTGCCCCCGTTCACTTTTATCTTCTTACTTGATCAATTCACAGGACCTTATGATTCGCCATACCAAAATCGTTGCCACCCTGGGCCCCGGTACTGACAAGCCCCATATTATCGAGGAAATGATTCGAGCCGGCGTCAATATCGTGCGCCTGAATTTCTCCCACGGCTCCGCGGACGACCACCGCCGCCGGGTACAGGAGGTGCGTAACGCCGCGACCGCACAGGGCAGGACCGTTGCTGTACTGGGCGATTTGCAGGGACCCAAGATCCGCATTGCCCGCTTTGCCGAAGGCCACGTGGTGCTGGAGGACAACGACGAATTTACATTGGACCTCGACTGCCCGCCCCAGGGCGGCGATGCGCAACGCGTTGGGGTCGATTACCCGAGCCTGGTCAGCGACTGCAAGTCCGGCAGTGTCCTGTTGCTCGATGACGGCAAGATCCGCCTGGAAGTGACCGGCACTACCCCGAGCAAACTCTACTGCCGCGTGTTGCAGGGTGGCCGCCTGTCCAATAACAAGGGTATCAACCTGCTCGGTGGTGGCCTGTCTGCCCCGGCGCTGACGGAAAAAGACTACCGGGATATTGAGCTGGCCGCAGAGCTGGAGGTGGATTTCCTCGCGGTGAGTTTCCCCCGCTGCGCCGAGGACCTGGAAACTGCCCGCAAGGCGATACAGGCTGCCGGTAGCCAGGCCGCCATTGTGGCCAAGGTGGAGCGCGCCGAAGCGGTCGCCGATAGCGCACAGATGGATGCCCTGATCTTTGCCTCGGATGCCATTATGGTGGCCCGCGGTGATCTGGGGGTCGAGATCGGAGATCCGGCCCTGGTGGGGGTGCAAAAGAAACTGATCCATCGCGCCAATGCCCTCAACCGCGGCGTGATCACCGCAACCCAGATGATGGAGTCCATGATCACCAGCCCCACACCCACCCGCGCCGAGGTGATGGACGTAGCCAATGCCGTACTGGATGGGACCGATGCGGTGATGCTTTCCGCCGAGACCGCCGCCGGTGATTACCCGGTGGCGGCAGTGGAGTCCATGAGCGAGGTGATTGTGGGGGCCGAGCAATACCTCGGCAGTGTGCCCTACACCCCGCAGGAGCACGGCGCCTCGGACCGTATCGATACCGTGATCGCCCAGGCGGCCATCGATGTGGCGGCGCGGGTGGAAAACCTCTGTGCGGTGGCGGCACTGACGGAATCCGGACGCACCCCGCGCATGATGTCCCGAGCCAATACCCACTTGCCGATCTACGCGCTTACCCGGCATCCGCGTATCGCACGCCAGTTGGTACTGCTGCGGGGGGTTGAGCCGGTCAGCTTCGATCCGGCCGCAGTGCCTCTGGGGCAATTGACCGGCGCCGTTATTGAAGTGCTGAACTCGCGCATTGACCTGCAAAAGGGGCAGCGCATTCTCATCACCCAGGGAGAACGGGTGAATGTGGGCGGCTACACCAGCTCCATGCGGATTAAGGAAATCGAATAACCGGCCCCCCCTATAGCCACCATAGACCCGGCGCCGCTGCGGGGTTGCGGTGGCAGGGCAGCGGGCATACCCTGTCAGCACTGGGTGCTATCCGCGGGTTTTTGATCCACCCGGGCACCCTGCATTTCCTGTCCTTACCCATTCTGTGCACAAGTTCACAGTGAGCCCTCCACTTTTGGCAGCCAGATCCTGATCTCAGAAAAATACCCATTTTTATTTTGCTAATAATGGTGCGCGCTGAAACGAAGCTGCTTGCTGAAAGGCGCATCTGCAGCAGAAATTCTGTTGTGGTTGTATCACACTACGACAGTGCCCTTTTCATTGGTACAACGGCAGAGGCGCGGGAATGCCCTATTAAAAATCAAATAATTTTAATTATTTCGGAAGTTTTTATTTTTCAATAGGGCGTCAATATCGTGTAATGGCATAGCGCTGTTGCCTTTTGCCGAATTGCGTTAATCTCTTCAGGCGGGTGACCATGCCGGCTGTAACCCGATACCGGAGGGAGCCGGGCGGTGCCTGCCGGCATTGCAGTGAAACTATTGGTGAATAGACATTGCATAAATCCAGCGGTGGGCAGCCAACACTATTTAAGTTTTCACAAATTGCGTTTACCCTAATCCAGCATGTTTTTTGCGGGTATTGCGCTAGGGGATCGCCGTCTGGTGTATTCCGGGTGGGTACACTTTTGTAACAGGGAAGTGGCTGCCCTTGGGAGATTGACCGCCGCGGTTAAGAAGATGAACGCAATAACTCTTTGCGAATTGTTCGATTACGGTGAACAACAAAAAGCTGGCGCAAAGCAACTGAAGGATCATCCATGCAGCTAAGTGTCGAAAACAGGCAGGGCGTTCGTTATATTGTCAAGACTGGCAGGGTCTATCAGATGGATATTCCCTTGAAGGTCAGTGCCACCCAACTGCTGTCAATGTTCGATGACTCTGTGATTCAGGAGATTTACGATCACTTCTTTGGCGTGAACGGTATCTCCAGCAATGGGCAAAGTGCCAGTATCCAGTCCAGCCAAGCGGGAACAACGCCCCTGCCCTCGCTTTCCGAAGCACCTGGTCACCTCTCCAGCCAGGAACAGAAAATCTACCTGGCTTTGAATCAAAACCGCTTGATTATCGAAGAAGCCCCGTTCGCGGATGTGGCGCTTGCCGACAAACAGTCCGAACTGACCACCAAGCTTCGCATGGGCTTACAGCAGATTATTGCCGAGGAACGCGCCGAGGCGGCATTAATCCAGCAACGCCACGAGCAGCGCTCCCCCCTGGAAAAGGTGGGGGCTTATATTGATCGCGGTGCTACAGGCGTGGGCAATGCGGCCTGGGGCCTGGCGGTGTGGAGCAAGAATATTCTGGAGGTGGCGGCACTGGTGCATCCCCTCCGCCAGTCCATCGAATACAGTACCGCCACTGTCAACTACTTCCTGCACGACAAGAGTTTTGAGGAATCGGGCAGGGAGTACCTGTCTGCTGTGCAGCGGGAAGTGGTGGATGTACTAGGCTTCGATCCCTCCAAGATCACCAGGCAACAGCTGGAGCTGGCCCTTGAAGTGGCCCAGCTGATCTATGCAGAGCCGACTCTAAGGGACGCCATTTACCGCTTCGCCCAGGATTATGTCAAAGCCCAGCACAGTCTGGAAATCACCGAGCTGGCCGGCAGCGGTGCTTTCGAGATTATTCTCACCATCGTATTGGCCGCGGTTACCGGTGGTGCCGGAGCTGTAATCTCTCTGGTAAAAAATGCCCGTCTGCTGAAAGCCTTCCGCGGTATCGGCGAACTGATGCTCGACTTCGCCAAACTGAAAAAGCAGCGCAGCCTGCTTGCCAGGAAGCGCGGCGGCAAGGCCAAGGGCAGTGGGGCCAGTTTCTCCGATTTTAGTGCTTCTGAGGCTGCGGTGCCGTCCAGTGGCAGCGGCCCGTCTTCGGGTAACTCCGGTTCAGCCAGTAGCGCCAGTAGCCGTTCAGGCGCCAATAAAAGTGGCAACCAAAGCAGTAACAACCGTTCCGACGGAAGCTCTACCAGCGCCCAGAACAGCCAGGCGGGCAATAGGAGTAATAGCGGCACATCCAACGAATCGGATAACACCAATAATCCGACCGGGGAAAACCGCAACGGCGACAAAACCCAGTGCAATGCCGAGGCCTGTGAGGGCGGTGAACCGATCAACTTAAAAACCGGTGAAGAGCGCCTGACCCTGGTGGACGCGGTGCTGGATGGCCCGCTGCCATTCACCCTGGCGCGCACTTACCGTAGCAGTAACCCCAAAGATTTTGGCCTGGGCCACGGCTGGACCCACACCCTGGGCGAACGTCTGGTATTGCGCCCCGGCAAAGCGGTAGAGTTCCACGATGCCGAAGGCCGGGTGATCAGCCTGCCCGCACCGGGGGGCAGTGGCCGCAGCCACAATGTGGTAGAGCGGCTAAGCCTCAGCCGCGTCAACAACGAGCACTGGATTATCACTCCCTACGGCGCCCCTAACGGAGTACAGAAACACTTCAAGGCCACTGGTGATAAAGGTGCCCTCAAGCTTGCGGAAATCCGCGATGGCTACGGCAACTACTACCTGCTCCACTATATCGGCGAACGCCTGATCTGCATCGAGAGCAGTCTTGGCGAAGCCCTGCATATCAGCCCGCCCGCAGGAAAGGCCAACAGCCAGCGTATGGGTGAGCTGAAAAAAGAAACCCGCGATGGCCGTATTAAAGCACTCGCGCATTATGAGTACAGTGATGAAGGCGACCTGATCAAAGCCACCGACGCCGATGGTTACAGTGAGCAGTACCAATACCATCAGCACGTCATTAAGCAGCGCACCCTGAAAACCGGCTACCGCTTCCACTTTGAATGGGATACGGAAGGCCCCGCTGCCCGCTGTGTGCGCCAGTGGGGCGACCCGATCGATGGCCAGGATACGTACAACTACCAGTTCGCCTGGGATGATGACGGCAAAGGCGTTACCGTCACCGACACCCGAGGTGGTAAAGAACGCTATCGCTTTAACGAGCGCGCCCTGCCCATTTACCACCGCGACCCGGAAGGGGCAGAGACGCTCTACAGCTACAACGACCTGGGTCAGGTCACCCGCGTACAACTGCCCAGCGACGATGGCAGTCTGCGAGAGGAAATTTACCAATACGACGGCCAGGGCCGCCTGAGCCAAAAAACCGATGCCGCCGGCAATAGCCACCGTATCGAATACAATGGCGAAGGCCTGCCCGCAAAAGTCACCGATCCCGCCGGTAATAGCTGGCAACGGGCATACAACAACAATGGCCAGATCGTTGCCAGCAAAGACCCTCTCGGCAACAGCACCCAGTACGGCTATAACCCCGTTGGCCTGATCGGCAGTGTTACCGATCCTTTAGGCAATACCACCCGCTACCTGTGGAACCCCGAGGGCAATCTCGCCGCAGTCAAAGACCCCATGGGGCGCGCCCAACACTACCGCTACGACGGTGCCCGCCGCCTGGAAGAAGTGCAGCACGCCCCCGACCAAGTTACCCGCTATGAATACGACGCCCAGGATCGTATCCATGCGGTGACCACCCCAGACGGTGCCCGTACTCAATACAGCTACAACCCGCAGGGGTTACTTGCCGAGGTGACCGACTCAGAAGGCTGCAGTACCTGCTACGCCTACGACGGCCTCAGCCAGGTTAAGACCCGCACCAACCCGGACGGCAGCCGCCTGGAATATCACTATGACGGCGAGCGCAACCTCGTTGGCCTTAGCAACGAGAACGATGAGCGCTACCAACTCAAGTACGACCTCAACGAGCGACTAATTGAAGAAGTGGGATTCGACGGTCGCGTTACCCGCTACGCCTACAACCGCGCCGGCCACCTGCTCAGCTCCAGAGCCGTAACCGACACTGATACCGGCAAAGGTATCGACACCATCTTCGAACGCGACCCCTTCGGCCGACTGCTGGAAGAGACCACCCCAGATGGCATAACCAGCTTCCGCTACAACCGCAGCGGACAACTCATCAAAGCGCAAAATACCCACCGCAAACTGCGCTGGGAATACGACGCCAGTGGCCGCGTGACCGCCGACTGGCAGGGCAAAGACAAACTCAGCCACCAGTACGATGCCGCTGGCAACCGTATCGCCACAACCCTGCCCGATGGTGAAGTGCTCAATTTTGCCTTCAACCCCGCTGGCCAGTTCCAAAGCCTGCACCGCCGCCCCTTAGGCAGCGATACGGATCAGCTGATCACCAGTATCAGCCACGACGAACAGGGCAGGGAAAGCCAGCGCCAGCACGGCAATGGACTGGAAAGCCAGAGAGACTACGATCCACAAGGCCGCCTGCAAAAACTGCGACTGGGCAAAACCCGCAGTGCAAACCAGAGCCCGGTGTCTGACCCCACCCAGGGCACAACCCCAATCCTGGAGCGCAGTTACCAGTACAACAAAGCCGGCCAGATCGCCAAAATCGAAGACAGCCTGCGCGGCACCCGCAGCTACCACTACGATGCCCTGGATCGCCTGACCCAGGTAGACGGCCCCAACCCCGAATACTTTGTGCACGACCCCGCACACAATATACTTGCCGCCGCGGGCTCCGGTGAGGAAGTCAAACGGCAGGCCAGCGCCACCCAGGTCAAAGGCAACCGTTTAGCCTTTCGCGGTGACACTCACTACCGCTACGATATGCACGGCAACCGCATCGCCGAACTGCGCGGCAAAGGGCAAAAACTGCAAACCCGTTATTACTACAACAGCCGCCAGCAACTGGTGCGGGTGGAAAAGCTCAAGGTAGAGAAGGGCACTGAGCAGTTCCAGCAGGTGATCCACTACCAATACGACCCCCTGGGCCGCCGTATTGGCAAGGCGGACCATGGCGAGCAAACCCGCTTTCTATGGGACGGCGATACCCTGCTGCGGGAGAATAAGGTTGATCTCCAGACCAGGCAGGACCTCAATACCCGCACCTACTACTTCGAGCCGGGCACTTTTAAACCGGTTGCTTTAAAGGAAAGCCTACAAGAGAAAGAACAGGTCTACCACTATCACCTGGATCACCTCGGTACCCCGGATACCCTCACTAACCAAGAAGGGGAAGTGGTCTGGAGTGTTGCCTATAAGAGCTATGGCAATATTGCCCTGGCCCATGAAAACCAGATTGAACAGCCCATTCGTTTCCAGGGTCAGTATTTTGATGAAGAGACCGGGCTGCATTATAATCGGTTCAGGTATTATGATCCGAGGATTGGGGAGTTTACCCAACAGGACCCGATTGGGTTGTTGGGGGGGGCGAATAATTATCAGTATGTGCCTAATCCAGTTGAATGGGTTGACCCGCTGGGGTTGACAGCAGCGAAGGAAGATCCGTATAGGCAAGTTAATGCGATTGCTGGTCCGCAAGTACAAAAAGGTGTTGTTACAAAGTGGGGACCTGGAAAACAGCTTTGGTCAAAAGGAAAGTTAAAAACGCACTTTGAGAAACATGGTGCTGAGTTCGGTGCTAAAAATTCAAAGGAGTATAGCGAAATGGCTCTTGAATTTGGTACGAGAAAAAATAACGGCAACCTGATTGAAACAACGAGTGGAGCGTTTAATTATAGATTCGATCCATCCACAAACACTATTTTTATAGGGACAAATGCTGGTGGAAAAATAAAGTCATTTTACAAATGGGATGGTAGAAGTGATGATGTTGTCATCAATACGCTGAAAGAGGCTGGCAAATTATAATGAAAACAATCTCTAGAGAGGAAGTTGTTAAGCTCGTTACAAAATGCCGTTTAGCCTTTAATTCTCGCGACGAACTTTTGGAGTTGCTGGAGGATATAGATGAGAATGTCGAGCTTGAGAATCAAGTTTTTGAGGTGCTAACAGAATTATATATAGGTGTAAGTAATGGTTACTTGTCAGAACTTTACGAAGGGATGACGGGTAAAAAGGTTGAAGTTGTAGGGGAGGTTGCTGAAATGTTTAGGTGCCCCTGCTGCAACATGAAAACGCTTTCTGAAGTTTATAACCAAGAAGAAGGCACTGGTTATGATATTTGCGACTACTGTAATTGGGAAGATGACGGAACAGCCGATATAGATTCTTCTAGCGGCGTTAATAAAGGGAGCATTAAAGAATATAGAGATAGGATCAAAGGACAACCCAATTTATTTTATAGAAATAAGTGGTTAAGTAATTAAATTTATTATTTTATTGGAGTAGCCCCGCATTTTCGGGGCTACTTGTTTACAGAGCCGTAAATACTAATTTCTTATCATACACCTCATGGTGCAAGGCGTCCCGGAGGGTGTTCAAAACTCTGTGTCAGCCAAGTAGCCTCATAGGCTGATATATTTCTCCAGGCGATCCGGGAAGTGGATCGTCAGCTGTGACAGCGTCGGGTTCCAGTTCTGGATCGGGTGCGTCCAGCGCTCGGAGGCTTTCAGTATACCGGCGTAGAGTAGCTTGAGTAAGCTGTGCTCATTGGCAAAGCCGCCCTTGGTTTTAGTCAGCTTTCGGAACTGGCGGTGTACAGCCTCAACGGCGTTAGTAGTGTAAATCGGCGTACGCACGTATTCCGGATACTTGAAGTACATCGACAGGGTGGGCCACTTGGCGCGTCAGGACTTGATCACCACCGGATATTGGTCTCCCCACTTGGCCTTCAACTCGTCCAAAGCATTTTCGGCAGCATTGAGCGTTGCTGTCTTTGTCAGCTCTCAGCTTCTGGTGTTGCGCGCCTCCGCGCAGGGCTCCACAGCACTGCGCCCTGCACAGGTAAAACTGCATCCCCCTTCACCAGTGGTGGGGGTTTAAACTTGGTGTCGCCAAAAGCTTCACCTCGATTGAATTCTTGACAAAAAGCGATTAGGGTAGGCCTGCTGTCATAGCACCCAGCCGTTTAGCTGGCACCAGTAAAGAATAATAAATAGAAAAAACACCCAAACGATCACCGTTCAGCCCGCGAGGCGCCCTGTAAGGCAGCATTCGTGGGAAAACCCTAACCACAACAAATTTTCAACACAAAAAGAAGGACCGCATCATGGCCGCGTAAGTCAGGCGTAAGCGCCAGCCCCCGGTGCTAGAGACACCAGGGGATGGCTAACCCCAATAGATAACAGAGCTATCTAGCGAGGCTGTCTTGAATGATACGCCATACACTCGTTCGCCTTCAATAAACGTCTCCCTGAAGGCGCATTTTCCGAGTCACTCCGGCACCCGGCGGCGGAGTGTGCTGTGGCGTTGCGTGATGATTGGTGTGGTCTTTTACTTCAGCCGCGCACCGCCGCTCTGGCTGCACCCCCTTTCTGCAAGTTTCCCTTTTCTTTTCCCCACAAGGATCGCACCTGCGGCGAGAGAAACCGCGCAAAGCGATACGCTTTTGCTACACCTTTCCGCCACAGGTGACATAAAGAGCCTATTCAAGATGCCTATATTACCCTGTCGATTATTTCAGCCAGTGGACCTGGGTGGGTATTTTATTATCACGCCAGTTGCCATCAAGGATAAGGTTGTGGATCTGCACATTGCACCCAGCAGGGATAACCGGGTGATGCGGGCCGTGCGGTTACTGCAATTGTTGGAAGAAGCCTGGGCGCTGGAGAAGAACCCAGCCAATCAGTCCCCAGCTACCCTCAGGCCATTCAAGCACCGCCCCAATAAAAAGACGTAACGCTGAGCGGACATTTAGAAATCCTGTGCAGCCCCGCAAACGCTTACCTTCTTGTACACTCCCTGGGGAGGTAAGCGCAGTCAGGACGACAAGACAATGGATTTCCATTCCGTCTTGGTACCGCTGTAGATACGCAAGGCTCAATCGCTGCAGGCGGCGCTGCCGTAGCTGTACCGAAAAGGTGTGTCAACGGGCGAGAGGGAGCCCGCCCTGGCGATACACCTTTCTGGATCGTGGTGCAGTTCTATAGGCAATTTGATCAGATATGAGCCGATATTTCGATCACCGTGACTGTTATTTTTCCAGTGAAGGCTTATTCTTCTTAAAAACCAATAAATACAGTGGGTTACATTTATTGATGATTTTTGGGATACTGGTTGTAGTGATGATTATTCCAGGTGGCTCGATAGTACTAAATTACTGTATTAGATTGATTTGCAGTGATTTTTTAATAGTTTGACGTGAAAAAAATCCAGAAATACTGATCATGATGATTCGTATACAAATGTTATGTGAAAAGCGTGAATCATAAAATTGAAAAAGAGCTGTTTAGCCAATTTATAGCACCAAATCGAAAAGACCGGTTTCTTTGGCATATTAAAAGTAAGAAAAGAAGAGATAAAATATTCGACGACCTTCGTGATATAAGACACTTCAATGAACGGAAATGTAAGGAAGTGGAATCACCAGAAGATATAGTTAATTTTTTTTAAATCAAGCACAAACTCAAAAAAGCTATATATAATTTCTTCCGACGAAAATTATGACGGTAAAGAAGTAGCTCGTGGCGAGCTGGAGAATTATGTTGTTTGGCAATCTAATGAAATTATTGGCTATGACACAAAAAGTAAAAAAGGATTTTTTGTTAATCACGAATCATGGTTTTATATTTTAGGATGAAATCACATAACAAAAACATTAAGCTATTCGTTTTACTCACTGGGATACTCCAATCATCCCTCGCTACGCACCCCTTATCTTGGCGTTTTGAGCCCGGGCTTTACCCGTCTAATGGAGATTGATATGAATATATCTGAAAAATTTTGGAATAAAAAAGCAGAAGGGTATGCAAAGAGTCCGATTTCCGACGAAGAGACTTATAAGAGGAAGCTTACCGAAACGCAAATCTTGTTAGAGAAAAAAATGCGGCTTTTAGAGTTTGGCTGCGGAACAGGAACAACCGCAATGCATCACGCACCACATGTATTGCACATTGATGCGATTGATATATCTGAGAACATGCTTGATATTGGTCGTGAAAAAGCCAACAAAGCAAGTGTTGAGAATATTACGTTCACTCGTTCAACTCTGATTGAGTTCAACGCAGATGCAGCTAGTTTGGACGTTGTTTTAGGTTTAAATGTATTGCATTTACTACCAGATAGACAGTCTGTACTCACTGAAGTGGCTAGAATCTTAAAACCTGGGGGCGTTTTCGTTAGTAGTACCGCTTGCCTAGGTAATTCGTACCTCCGCTTTATTAAGCCTATTGTACCTCTAGGGAAGCTCCTAGGGATAATGCCTGATGTGTATGTACTGACGAAATCTGATTTGGCAAGCGAAGTTCATAATTCTGGATTTACGATTGAACGCCAGTGGCATCATGGAATTAAAGATGCTGTTGTTTTCATGGTTGCACGGAAATTATAAAATTATTTATGCTCGTGTGGTTAGTCGCTTGAGCGGATAACTGTCTCATAACAAGTCAATAAACAGCGCGCCTGCGGCGCCAAACAGCTTACACTGCGCTTTGTTCCGTTTGAGCTGCCGGTTATTGAGATATTAGCTACCTTGGGAGATTTCAATGCAGCTTGAAAGTTGGTTAGCTTTTTGTTCAATTGCATTATTAGCTACAGCAACACCTGGACCGGCAGCTTTATTGGTTTCAGTGAATAGCTTATCCGTTGGTTTTAAGAAGTCTCTGGTGACAGTTCTAGGAAATATTTCTGGACTCTTTATAATGTCAGGGTTTTCTGTACTTGGGTTGAGTGTAGTTGTGCTTCATTCAGCCATAGCATTTACTGCCTTAAAGATTCTGGGAGCGATGTATCTCATCTACATGGGATTCAAAATATGGAGAAATGGTATAGGGAAACTTGAGGGCAGTATCTCTCAAAACGCTAAAGTCAGCATTTTTGGTTTGTATGCACAAGGTATATTTGTAGCATTGACAAATCCCAAAGCGATTGTGTTCATAACAGCATTATTCCCCCAGTTTTTCTCAGGCTCAGAGCCGTTATTACCTCAGTTTACATTTCTGGTATTCAGTTTTATGTTCTTGTCATTTATATGTTTGTCCACGTACTCTCTGCTGGCACAAAGCGCCAGGTCCAACGCAAATCGTGTGATTTCGGGTAAAGTGCCGGGTAGAATATTTGGTTCAACCTTTATAGGTGCTGGTTATTTCTTGGCAACAGCATCAAAGTAACCGGCAACCATCAAGTAAAGGCATTCAACGTCAAAACCTCTGCTTCGCTATGGTTTTGACGCAGGTGCTTTAGGGGTTATAAGTCACTAGGGTTCTACGCAGTATGGAAAGAACGATATGAATAATAATAGAATTTCAGAGCTGGATTGGCTAAGAGTTGGTTTAATTCTGGCAGTATTTTTACATCATGTCTTGATGCCATTTAACGGGGATGGTTGGCATATCATGAATAGTGAATCTAGTAAGTTGCTGGATGACATCATGGTATATTTTGAGCAGTATAGGCTGCCCGCACTATTTTTTATTGCGGGCGCAGGTAGTGTCCTACTCCTTCGCAGGATAAGTGCTTTGCAATTTTTGCGTGAAAAGTTCTTTCGTCTATTTATTCCTTTGATGGTGGGAATGCTGTTCATTGTCCCGCCACAAAATTTTATAGAGAACATTGGCGACTATGAATCGTACTGGCAAGCATTTCCTACGTTAGCACTCAAGTTTGATTCAAATCACCTCTGGTTTATTGAATATCTGATTGTTTTCGCCCTATTCGCTATCCCTTTGCATATTTTTTTAAAATCGAAACCGGCAATGTTGATTAAGTCTGGTTTAGAAAGGCTATCATTTATCCCAAGCGGACTATTTTTTTTGGTTGCGATGTTGATTGCGATTAGGGTTGGATTAAAAATATATTTTCCAGGGAATGACCAAACTATTAGTAATCCAGCTTCTTCTTTGTTCTACCTCTTCTTTTTTGTTTCAGGGATGGCTTTCATTCAGTCTCAGGTTGTTTGGCAGTCAATCAGTAAAAACCGTCGAGCCAACATGATGTGGTTGATTGTAAGCTCTCTGATCTTCTATGGATATTATTACTCTCCAGACTTAAGCGGGTATTTACCATTGCAAACTCGCTGGTCACTTTGGTGGTTCGTCTGCTGTTTGGTTGCTTGGTCGGCGTTACTTACCCTAATAGGATATGCCCAGCATTACCTAAAACACACACCTGAATGGCTTAAACTCAGCAATGAGCTAATTTATCCGTTTTACATTTTTCATCAAACAGTCATAGTTGTGATTGGTTATTATGTGATTAGCTGGCCAATATCGCTGGGATATAAGGCTTTGATATTGCTGGTAAGTTCTTTATTAGTAACGACAAGCATATGCTTGTTGGCTGTATATCCGTTCAACATGTCACGCAGACTGTTCGGCCTTAAGCCGGCAAAAGTTAGTGTGAGCGATGATATGGCTTATAATAAAGCGCTGCACCGGACAGGTCGGTGATCGCGGCGTTAGGCGCAATGTAGTTCAAGCCTCCCTAATAAAAAATGGTAAACTAACAAGGGGTAATATTGAATTAATTGAGTTTTGAACACTACCGCATTTTTTATGGTATTGTATTAATCAATAAGTTACAGTTCCCGCTGATTAATCACTGCAGAAATAACTGGAGTATTAAATAAAACTGAGTCACGGAACAATAGAAAGTCAAGTTATGGAGGATGCTTCGTAGCTGCCATCGAAAGGACAATAAACAACTGGCTAAAACACAAGGAGTGTTACATGAAGTTCTTATACTTAGTATTTCTACTGAATAGCTCGTTTGCGGCTGACAAGGAGATTACTGCGGTCACTGAAGTTGCGCAGCAATACACAGAGTCTCAACACAAGGTATTACCCACTCTGGTAGAAAACGCACCGCGCTTGTTTGCCCTGAGGACACCCAGCGTTGCCAGGGCGCCGCTGGCCTGGAATTCCAATGGCACCCTGTCCGGCTTGGATACCGTTGATACGTTCGAGGACACCGCCAGCCAGAACACCACTTACAGGTACACGGTTAGGGGCGCGGGCTCAGGCTCCAACGTCCTGACCGTCAAGATCCAGCAGAAGAAGGCCGGCGGCGGCTGGCAAACGCGGATCATCAAGGAGTTGAACATGCCCTCTGAGACGAAGTCCGGCAGCTTCGTGGTCAACGACTACCGCGAAGGCAACCAGGAGACGATCTGATCTTGCCCACCAGCAACGGACACGCCATTAAGCAGCTTGCTGTGCCTCAAACGCTTCTGGGCTGAGGTAGCCGTTGGCGCTGTGAAGGCGGGTTCGATTGTAATCTACTTCTATGTATTCAAACACCGTTTCACGCATCGC
>NZ_JBLBUB010000011.1:5922-154143 GCF_047289955.1 Microbulbifer jejuensis | reverse complement strand
GCCGCCAGCGCCAGGGCCTCTGACCGGTACTCCTCGGAGTATTGCTTGCGAGTGGTTTTGGTTGATTTCTTTGGTCTTGCCATGGGTCACCTCTGTCGCGTAGTTTATCGCTTAAGAGAGTGTCCGTCGTTGGTGGGCAAGATCAATCCGTTTCCGTTTCTCGCGCAAGGTTGGGACCAAGGCCATCAACTGGTATGTGCGCAGGGACTAGGAGCCTATTGAGTTTGTTTTCTTGTGATAGGCCCTAAGGAGTGTGATACAGAACGAAAGAAATTTTCGTGCATGGCACTACCTGAATAAAAAAGGAAATTGAGCGCTGTTATTGGGGCTCAAAAAACGGTGTAGCCCCCTGATACACGCAAAATTTCCTTTAGGCGCCTTGCTTGGTTGGAGGAAACCCACGAAGAAAAGTGCGGTATAGAGACTCCAGCGCAGTGATTTTAGAAAACACGCAATGCGTAGCCTACAGCCGATTGCTGCAATGCGTTGCGGGCCCTCGGCACTCCACCGAACGGGAAAGCCATAGTCGCCGTTCAGTAAGACGTTATATTAATTAGGCAGAACAACAACTCGAAACTGAGTCTCCCAATCCGCATCCTACTTATCCACCCAGCCGGGCCGTTCAATTATAAAGCAGATAAAAGTTACTCCGTTTGTGCGAAAACCTAAATGAACCTGTGTAGCTTATGGGACACTATATGCTGACACCAATAATGATTATAACTATAAAGAAACACCTGATTAATTCAATTCTGCCTTAGTGGGGTTTGATGTTGTGACCACGAAGATCACCTAATATCAGGTACAACCTGCACGCAGCACCACCAGCCAGCAGTATTAGAAAGTCCACTGGGGCATCAAAGGACAGTAAGCATATAGAGCCTGGTCAATTTAAAGAGAAAATCGAATTGGTAGCACAATACATTTGACTAGAGTTCAATCTGTTGGAAGCAGTGTTAACCCCGCAACCAAATAGGTTACCGGGTTATTAATCCGGCGACCATATAGTTCTGTATAAAATCCACTCTGATATTAGAGGGACCCATATCAGACAAAACTATATGGCCGCAAATTAATAGCAGTCCGGAAATTGTCGCTTAAATGATAGGGCATTTCTAAAAATTACTTTTTTGGTGGCCATAAGCACCGGGTAATGGGGGTTCCAGGGCTATAAAATTAAGGAAAACCCAATTTATAGAGATGCCCGATAGAAATTCTCGAAAATTTCAGGCAGGATGTTTTATGTGAAGGTTGAATAGGTATTTTACATCTCCTATATAACTTTCATGTCTTTTTGGTCCATAAGACTTGCTTTACAAAAAAAATAACTAAGCTTTGAGTACGCAGACAATGAAATACGTCAAGTATATAGCCTTAGCGGCAGTAGTTCCGAAAATGGTATTTGCAGCTGCAGTTTCCCTGCAAAGCGTAGAAGTTCAAAGAATCGAACCCTGTCTGGAACCATTAACTACCCGTGAAATCAATCAGCAAAACGAAATAATTAAACCAGATCCATGCGGCCCAGGTGGTGGCGGACCCTATGGTCCACCCAGCACGCCTGCGTCAATAACCTATCCAGCTTACACTAATACTGATTCTATAAAGATCAGCTGGGCTGCCAGTTACGGGAATGGTTATCCAGTTACATATGAGCTTTACGAAAGTAAAAATAATGGGGGATGGGCAAAGATCTACACAGGATCTTTGCCCAGTCGCGTGCTGAGCAACAAGACTGCGGGAAAGTACCGGTATAGGGTGTTGGCCAAAAACGCCAGTTTCAGCAGCTCTTATCGTTATGGAAATTATTCCCTCATCAATCCCAGACAGAAATCCAATCTGTACCTAAAGTATCCGACCACTATGAGTACGCTGGATTCAGAAAATTATCACTTTCGAATTGCAAATTCAGCGGCTAAAACAGAATTGAAAAGAGACTACCCGGAAGGCCAGAGTACCTCAATGAATACAGATGAGGGTCGATTCCATTTGGGCAATGGCTTTGATTTGGTTAGAGGATCTCTTAAGGAAACCTGTTTAAATGTCAATCACCCGGATTTTGTCATCACACAAACACCACCTTATCAGGCGAGCACTTTTGATATCAGCTACGTAAACGATAATCGACATCTGGCGCAGCTGTTGGATGTTTCCTCTTCCGCACAAATTGGTTTTTCAACAGATGACTTCAATTTGGGTCTTTCCGGCGAGAAGGAACGCTATGTCAGCTCAGTTTCGGACGAAACCTATGTTCGATATGTTGTTAAAGTGAAAAACAGGCGTGAATTCTGGAGTCTGAGTACACCGGTAAATGCAATCCATCCGGCATTGGTCAGCAACGTATTGTCACCCAATGATGACGAAGCCAAAGCAGACTTTAGGGAACGCTGCGGAGACAACTATATCAACAACGTTAATATCGGCTCGGCACTTTACCTGGTGTTTAGATTTAGTGCCAAGGCATACAGTTATCAGGAGCGGGAGGCTGCAAAGGCAGAGCTGAGCTTAGCGATAGGAAACGTTTTTCAAGCTGGTGGTGCCGCGGATTCTTCGTCATCGTTCACTGAAACTCTAGACAGGTTGAACGTTGAAGTAAGAGCAGACCAGATCGGAGGGCCTCCCGGCTTGGCCGCTGGAATTGCGCTTAATGGTTTAAATGTTGTAGACAAATATAATCAATTTGTACAGGATACCAATCCTTCAAATTGGGCGGCAGTGGATTACTCTACCAATAATTATCAACGCCCAACCGTGTACAATGCATATGCACACAGTCAAATATTCGCCGATTACACAGGGAGTCAGGGTCCTCTGGCGCAAATGCGGCGCTGGCTGGACATCAGTGTTCAGCATAGGGAGCGTTGTGATCTTTACGGCGGATACAACAAAAATTCGCCAACCCAGTGCCACACATCAATAGGGGAAATCAGTACCGCTATGGACTTGTGTCGGGAAACCCGTACTTGGGACCAATGCGTACACCCGCATCAGTACAATACAGGCAGCCTGACCACCACATCACCGGGAACTTACCTGTTAGGCTGGCTTTCAACCAATGTTAAAAAGCTAAATGAAGACACCAATACAGAGGATTATGACCATCACGTATACAAACGCTCATTAAATGTTGATGATCGTACGTGCCTGAAAAATTCACAGTGCTTCTTAAATCCCTACCGGGGTAGTGGACCTGGAATCGGCAAAGGGTTTGACGTGTTCACATATTACTATGACAACCCCAGGGGTGGCTCTAGAAGCTACTCGGTATACCCTCAGCATTGCGCAAGGACTCAGGTGTTTCTCGATACCGGAAACTGGTTCCTCGCTGATACCACTGCAGATTGGGAGTACTCGGTTAGGGTGGAAGGCTTATGCCCTGACGCTGAAGATTTCCTTGTGATACCTTAGCAGGCTGCTGAAAAAAGCTATATCAGCAGCCCGCTGCCCCGAACACGGACGTTCGGGCCGCAAATCAAGCGTGTAACTGCTTGATTTGTCGTGACAGTATCGCATCTGGGCTTACTCTGGTCTGCCAACCATCACTCCGTTTGGCTAAGATACACGACTGCGGCTTTACTGTCTCCATCAGCAATAATCAGGTCGCTGTTTCCATCTCCATTGAGATCTGCCAAGGCCACACCCCATGGGTTAGGGATGTTGGCATCTTTGAAGCTTATGGTCTCAATCTTTGTTTTATTGCCGAGCACAGCGAGAAGTTCACCGGACCAGTTAGCGACCAGTGCATCTTCAAGGCCATCGCCATTGATATCACCAACGGCTATCTGCTTGGCACCAGGGGGAGTGGTTATTGCGGTTTTGTTGGCTTCATTGAATGTTCCGTCGCCGTTCCCTGGGATAACGGTGACAAAACTGCCATTTGAGCCGACCAGCATATCCGGCTTCCCGTCGCCATTCATTTCTGCCAATTCAACAACAAAGGGGGATGCATAGGGGGCCAGCTTTTTCAGGGTAAAAGACGGGCTGTTTGAGCCGGTATGGGTCACAATGCCAATCTCCCTTGGGTTGGGAGTCACCATATCAATGCGCCCGTCACCGTTGATGTCACCGATCGCAAAGCCTCGATAGGGGTCCCCTCCGGCGTTGATCAGCTGACCGGGTGTTTTGAAGCTGCCATTGGCCAGCCCCTTAAAGTAACGCAGGCCATTGTCATCACGGCTATCAACAATCAGGTCTACTCTGTTGTCGCTGTCAAGATCAGCCAGCTTAACCACATGTATATGGGGTTTCACGTCTATTTTCAGTGACGATTGAGGCGATGGTTGAAAGCCCCCCTTTCCATCACCCAGCAGTAAAGTGACGTAGTCGGTTTCGTGGTTGGCCACCACCAAATCGGCATTGCCGTCTTTATTGAGATCGGCAACTGCCATATCTGCCGGATTCTCACCCACCGGGACACTGCCCACTTTGGCTAAACCGCCCCGTCCATTACCTTGGTAAATCGCGGCATGACTGGCGGTATAACTGGAAAAAATAACATCCACAGCGCCGTCAGAATTGAAATCCAGAGCGGTAATGGCCGGTTGGCCTGCACCGACATTCAGCGGAGTAGGTTTGAAGGTGATATTGTCGATTTCGACGGCTTTTGCCTGAAAAATAAATGAGTTGACCAAGAGAAGTAGAGAATAGACCACATACTTATGCTGAATCATATCGCCACCTGGATTCGATGAACTTTCCACCACTCTATCGCGAAAACGGGGATATCGCTAGCAGGCTGATGAAACAGACGGTGCGTCCAGGAGGAAGTTGGCCAAGGAAAAAATAGGGAGTTGATGGGGTTTCAATGCCTACTGAGTGGATTATTATAGCTATCACTGTTTGCTGCCGTCCCCTGGGACATTAGTCATTCCAACATGGAACACTGACTCAATGATCGAAATCTGTCAGGAAAAACCTGAAGACAGCGACGCGATCCACCGCTTGAACCTGGCCGCGTTCAATAACGGCCCTGAGGCGGCTCTCGTCGATAGGCTTCGCAGCAATTGCGAGAAATATATCGCGTTTGTGGCTGTCGAGAACGGTACAGTTGTGGGACACATCCTGTTCACCCTGGTGATGATTGATGCATCGGACTCAGTTGGCATGGGGCTGGCACCCATGGCGGTATTGCCGTCCTATCAGAGAAAAGGCATTGGCTCTCGGTTGGTTCACCACGGCCTTGCGTACTTGCAAAAGTCCCATTGCCCATTCGTCATCGTCCTGGGACATGCGGAGTATTACCCACGCTTCGGCTTTGAAGTGGCATCGAGATACAAACTCCGCAGCCAATGGGAAGGTGTACCAGATCAAGTATTTATGGTCTTTGTGTTCAATAAGGCCGCCTTACCAAAACAAGGCGGGGTAGTAAGATACCGGGAAGAATTTAATGATGCCCTGTAAGCGGCTAACAAAGGGGTAACGGCTGGCAGCAAGCTGCCTGGCCTCGACAGGGTGGGTTTTGCGGATTGGTGTACTGATATGATCATCCGATTTAGCGGTATGCAATTTTCAGTCAACGGTCTTACCACTGATGGCATCAAGCGCCAAATACTGCCTATTGGACTACAGTCTTGGTCACTATCTAACTTTTGTTTTTCCTGTTTCGATACTTCGGGGCCTTTGGGTTAGCCAGCACCGCCACACTCTGGTTGCAAAATGGATTTCGTTACTTGTACAGGGCTGACTCCACCATGCTGCTCTTCTGGCTGACTTGGGCTACTGCAGGGTATTGGGCGGCCTTATCATTTGGACTGTACACTCTTTAAAGCCACCGTTAACCCGTGACATTCTCCATTCGGTTACCGCCTTAAAATGCAGTGCTGGTCAAAAAGTAAGCAAATCTGTACGTGTATAGAATTTTGCGAACATTCGACAAGGCACTTTCATCGTATTTCCCTGCGTCTTATCCGCAAGCAACTGGGCTTTATCGATTGGCTACTGAAAGTAAAAACCCCACCCTTTATTGTACCAATAACACAATAAGGAGGCTTTGGGAGTGGATATACCGCAAGCTAAACAGCCCAAACTGGCTTTAAAACCACTAAAGATTTTCGTATTCATAATTTCAGTGATTGTGCTTGCCGCCTGGGGAATCCTGAGACATCGATCAGACGCTATCACTGTGAATATGAATGAACTGGTAATTGACAGTGTGAAGCGCGGGCAATTTATTCGAGATATTCGCGCGCCGGGTACATTACAACCCCAAACATTTCGCTGGATTGCCGCTACTTCCAGGGCAAGGGTCGAACAAATCCTTGTTCAACCTGGGGCAAAATTAGAAATTGATACCATTATCATGCGCCTTTCGAATCCAACTCTGACACGTGAGTTAGAAAGGGCCACCTATGCGCTTGAGGTCGCACAAGCTGAATTCAATGCTTTGGGGAAACGTCTTAAAAGTGACGCTTTGGCTCAAGAAGCAATGGTAATCGATTATCAGGCCAGATTCGAAAATGCCGATTTCAGACTCAAAGCCAATGAAGCACTAAAAGACCTGCAGATCGTTTCCGTTTTGGATGTGAAAGAAAATAAGCTGCTTCAACAACAATATCAATCCCGGCTACGCATAGAGAAAAAGCGCCTGCAGCACCTAAAGGAGCTTCATCTAGCTGAATTGGCAGCCAAACAAGCCCAGGTTAACCAGGCACGAAGTGCGCTAAAACTTCAGCAAAACCTTGAAAGTGATCTGAATGTAAAGGCCGGATTAACGGGGGTATTACAATTTGTTCCGGTAGAACAAGGGCAGCAGCTGAATACAGGCGATATTTTAGCCAGGGTAGCCAGGGAAGAGGACCTTAAAGCTGAACTCAGGGTTCAGGAAAGCCTGATCAAAGACGTAGTGTTAGGGCAAAAAGTAGTAATCAGTGCCGGGGGGAATCGTGCAACTGGAAGCATAAGTCGCATTGATCCGGCTGTACAAAACGGCGTGGTGTTGGTAGATGTTATTTTTGATGAGGCAAGCTTAACCGGTGCAAGGCCGGATTTAAGGGTAAATGGTGTAATAGAAATAGAGCGAGTAGAAAACGCTTTAACGATCAGAAGGCCTGTGCAAAGCCAGGAAAACAGTAATAACAATCTCTACCTAGTGAATGAAAGGCAGGCTAAGTTGGTAGCAGTATCTCTGGGAAGCGGATCAGTTGACCGAATCCATGTTACCGGTGGACTACAAGCCGGTGACAAAGTCATTGTTTCTGAGATTTCGCAATTCAATCAACGTCCTCTGATTAGCCTTCAATAGTACAGGAATCATCATGCACCGTTTGTTACAAGACACTGGATATGCCTGGCGGGCTGCTAAAAAAAGACCGGCAATCAGTGTGTTAATTGTTATCACATTTGCGTTAGGAATAGGCGCTAATAGTGCAATATTCAGTATGGTCTATCATGTTATGTTTGCACCATTACCCTATTCAGATGGAGACAGGCTGGTACGTCTGCAACAGCACCAACCGATCGCAGAAAGAATGGATTTTGGGTCATCGGTACAGAGCTTCTTCGATTACAGAAGGTTGGCAACAGGGCTGGATTCCCTGGTGGAATATCATTCTATGCAGTTTACTTTATTAGGCGATGGTATGCCGAAAAGGGTTCAGACGGGTGTTGTGAGTTGGAATTTTTTTAACATGCTGGGCATTAAGCCCCTATTGGGGCGTGACTTTGTTGATGGTGAGGACGAGCCCGGTGCCGAACCCCTTATTCTGCTTTCTTATCGATACTGGCAGCAGTATTTTGGGGGAAGGGAGAATGTAGTGGGTATCAGCCTTGAAATGAATAATGCCGTACATACAGTGATTGGTGTCCTGCCGCCCATGCCAGCTTACCCGGATGATAATGATATTTATATTTCGGCGGCAAGTTGTCCGTTTCGTTCCAGTGAGGGCATGATCAATAACCGAAGCCCAGGTATGTTGACGTTATTTGGAAAGCTTAAAGAGAACGGTGACCTGGAAAGAGTAAGTAGAGAAGTCAACACCATTGCAGGGCAGTTACAGGCACAATATCCGGATGACTACCGTACCAGCAATGGCTACAGTGCAAATTTAGTATCGTTAAAATCTGAAATGATCGGTGATTCTGCCAACACTTTCTTGTTACTGTTGATTATTTCAGGATTAGTAGTACTCATTTCCAGCGCTAATGTTGCCAATCTTAATCTGGCCCGAGCTTCTTCGCGTAGTCAGGAACTTGCTATTAGAGAGGCCATTGGCGCAAGCCCTGGAAGAATAGCGCAACAGCTTTTAACAGAAAGTATTTTATATGCCTTAGCTGGCGGGCTCGTCGGTCTACTATTGGCCTATCCTTCTCTTGCACTTTTATCTGACTTTGCTTCGCGTTATACACCCCTGGCTAGCGAAGTAAAAATGGATGCAATGGTGTTGATATTTTCCCTGGTTGTGTCTGTAGTTGCAGGAGTGATCAGTGGTAGTGCAGCAGCATTTAGCAGAAGAAACATCAACAATGCTTTAAAAGAAGGGGGAGATAAGGTTACCGCCAGCATCACTGGACAGAAGTGGCGAAGCGTATTGTTGATTATTCAGTTGGCTCTGTCATTTGTTATACTGACGGTTTCAACCCTGGTGACTGTGAGCCTGTATAAACTCAGCAACCAGGATACTGGCTTTAACACTGAAAGTGTTTTGGCGATAAACCTGGACCTCAACTTTACCAACTATACTAACGGTCAGCAGGTGCGTGATTTTGCCCGCAATTTGCTCAGAGAAGTATCAGCACTGCCAGCTAGTGAACAAGTCAGCGTCTCAGCCAGTTTTCCTCTTGCTTCAAATGTGCTTGGCCCAAGCAACTTCGAAACACAAAGGCAAAATCTGAATCAGGACGACGTTCGTCCAAGGGCTAGAGTGGTCGCCGTTTCCCATCAATTTCATTCTTTATTGGGCATCGCTCTATTGGAAGGGCGTTATTTCAATGAGTCAGATGATGAAAACAACCCTGGTGTAGTAGTAATTAACCGTAGTCTTGCTGAGCAGTTTTTTGCTGGCGTGAGCCCCCTTGGTGAAAAACTATCCATAGATGGGGGGCAAAACTGGCTCCAAATTGTTGGAGTGGTGGCAGATGTCAGAGCTACCGGACTTGATCAAACAGAGGGAGCGACATTTTATGTCTCCTTTATGCAATTCCCTTCAGGGCAGGTTAGATTGTTGGTTAAGTCACAAGGTTCACCTTATCAGTTGCAGCACCCTATAACAAAAATTGTTGGTCAACTTGACCCTCAGCAAGCGATTGCATCAGTGCAATCAATGTCAGACATAAAAGAAGACTGGTTAACCACACCTACATTGATTGCCAGTTTATTGGGATTGTTCGGGTTGTTATCTCTCCTTATTACCTTGTCAGGGATTTTCGGTGTAGTCTCATACAACATAGGCCAGCGATTAAGAGAAATTGGAATACGTATTGCTGTTGGTGCCACACCTAAATCCATCATGGGATTGATACTTAAACAAAGTATAAGTGTGATCGCAATTGGTATTGGCACTGGGCTGGCTATTATGTCGTTGCTTGGCAGTCACCTTCAAGGTGTTTTGTACCAAACAAACGTGTTTAGTCCATTTGTATATCTGACAAGTTTAGTCGTGTTAGTCCTGGCAGCCCTTATGGCTGTCACGACGCCAACATTAAAAGCGACCAAACTCGACCCTTCTTCCGCACTGAGAAATGAATAAGTTAAAGGAAAGATGATGAACGATACACAGCCCCTTATCCAGCTGGAGTCTTTATGTCGCTATTTTAATAGTAACGGCATGGAGACCCGCGCAATTCACAACCTTGACCTTGAAATATATCCTGGAGAATTTGTATCTATCTCTGGCCCATCTGGATGTGGGAAATCCACCTTATTATCCGTATTGGGCCTGCTAGATGGTGCGACCAAAGGCAATTATTACTTGAAGCAGCACAAAGTTGAACACTTCGATCTTTACCAAAGGGCTGCATTACGAAACAAGGAAATTGGATTCGTTTTTCAGGCGTTTAACCTGATTGGTGATATGACAGTCTTCGAAAATGTGGAATTACCCCTTACCTACAGTTTTGAATCAAAAAACGAACGAAAACAACGAGTTATGGAGAAACTCGATCAAGTTAGCATGGCCCACAGAGAGAATTATTACCCCGCACAATTATCGGGAGGGCAGCAACAAAGGGTTGCTGTGGCAAGGGGAATGATCATTAATCCTTCCATACTTTTGGCCGATGAGCCTACTGGGAACCTGGACTCTGCAAATGGCGAAGAGATCATGGAGCTACTAGATCAATTAAATCAGCAAGGCACAACGATTTGTATGGTGACGCATGATTCTCGTTTTGCACAAAGAGCCACCAGAACCGTCGAACTGCTGGATGGACAGTTATTGCAATAATCTGTCTATAGGCTTATAACAGTGTCCCTTTAGCTAATATAGGAAAGACACTAGGTGAGCGAAACAGCAAAAAACTATAGACAACTTACGGTCATTCTGCTTTGTCTTGCGATAGGTCTTGGTTGTTATGTCGCGCTTTCCCAGCTATCGGGAATTTTCACGATTCACAACTACCAACCCAATCCAGTGGGGCAATTCACGTATTTAATGATAAAAGTGTGGTTGCCCTGGGCAATACTATCCCCCCTGGTATTGTATTTTGCTAAACGCTACCCCATTACGCCGGAAAATTGGTTGCCAATGGTAGGTGTGCATTTCTTTATATTGATGATTTTATCATTATTGCAAACCTTTGTGATTAGTTATCATTATCACTTTTTCGAAACCATGAGTGAATCAATGGTGGGGTATCAACCGTGGCAACATATAGGCCATTTTTTGTTTGGTGATAACCTGTTTCTTTTTCATTTTATTATTTATACTTTATTTGTAGCAAGTCAGAACTTAAGGAATTTTTATAACTTTGCCGAAGAAAAAGAACTGGAAAGTGAAACCTTGAGAAGGCAATTGGTGGAATCAAAATTGCTTGCTTTGCGCATGCAAATTAACCCCCATTTCTTGTTTAATACATTAAATATCATATCGGTGCTGGTGCTTAAGGAAAAAAAACAACAAGCTGCCACATTGCTTGAAAAATTAAGTGCATTTTTTCGTCAGACACTAGAAGAGTCTGAAGCGCAATGGGTACCGTTAAAATCTGAAATAGAGATTATAGAGCAATATCTATTTATTGAAAGAGCACGTTTTGGGGAAAGATTAAAAATAATAATGGATATAGATGACAATGTCCTGGCTATTTCTGTTCCGTCAATGATCCTGCAACCCCTGGTAGAAAATGCCATCAGCCATGGCCTGGGCGAAAAAACTGGGCCCGGTACGCTCACCTTGAGGTGTAAACTGGCTGGGGGTTATCTGTTGATACAGGTTATTGACGATGGCGTAGGCTGTGATTTTACAGGTAAGGATTACAATCCCGGTATTGGCATAGAAAATGTGCGGCAAAGGTTGATTCAATTATATGATGACGATCATTTATTTACCCTTAACGGAGAGCTTGGAAGGGGTGTAACGGTTACGATTAAATTGCCAATTAAACAATCGGATGAGCACCAACGATGACTATCAAAATCCTTATTGTTGATGACGAACCTTTGGCCCGTGATGGCGTGAAATTTCATCTTGAAGCTCAGGTCGATATAGAAATTATAGGGGAGTGTCCGAATGCAGAGAAGGCGATAGACTTTATTCAAGACCACAAACCTGATCTGGTCTTTCTGGATATTAAGATGCCTGGGAAAACCGGCTTTGACGTTATTCAGGAAGTGGGTACAGATAACATGCCACTGGTTATATTTATGACCGCTTATGATCAATATGCCATTGAAGCATTTCAGGTAAATGCATTGGACTACCTGTTGAAGCCAATAAATCCAACATTATTTTATGAAAGTTTGAACCGGGCACGCACTGAGATTAAGAAAAAGCAGATCTCCCAATATTCTCAACAGCTTACTGATCTCCTGCAAGGATTAAATACAGAACCTGGTGGTATTGATGCCCAGAATTCCGAGCGAATTGTTGTGCGCTCCCACGGCCATGTCTATTTTGTCCGCCCGCAAGACGTTCAATGGGTGGAGGCGAAAGGAGATTATGTAACTGTACATACTCACAACCGCACACATTTACTTCGTGAAACCATGCGGAATATGGAAAAACGCCTGGAAGGCGCTGGCTTTCAGCGTATTCATCGCTCATTAATTGTCAAGGTAGACCTCATCATTGAGCTTATTAGTCTGGATTCTGGTGACTATGAAGTAGTGATTGAAGGCGGTACAAAACTTAAACTCAGCCGTTCTTATCGTGACAGCTTATTTGCACATTTGAATTCGTAACAATTTGTATTTTACAGAGGTTGGCGTAAACAGGCGTTGAGTCCACCTCGAATACAGCTCCTTGCTGTAATAATATTCACTTAGCGCGGCTTCAACGACAACTGAAAGCTGTATTTCCGTCAACCAATCTACGCTCTGTTTACCATTACCCGGCAGGAAATATTTTTTTCAGGTTGTGAGCCACAACACTGAGAGTAAGTTTGGGCGGCAGGTGGACAAACAAGGAATGTGAGATTTCTCTTCGTCCATCCTCATAAGTTGGTCGTATATTTTTGCCGATATTTCAGTAGGTATTACAAAACTGTATGGTCATATATTGAAGAATCGTGTGTGGCTAAACTGCGGTGCGAAATCCAGATACATAACCGCTTTGTACACTCTACTGTGTCGCTGGGATGTATTGACTGTGCTATGGTCCAATCCGTTCACTTGATAATATTTCCCTGAAACGCTAGTATCACTGGCTAATGGCAGTGAGCACTTAAAATATAAAATGCTTAAAGCCACAAAAATAGCTACCTACCCAATAATAGAACTGACGGGGGTAATAGACCGTCTGCTGGTGCTGCTTTTGAATGGCACAAGGTATTGGCGGTCAAGGTACACAACAACAAGATTGGAAATTTTAACCTTGCTCTCCAGAAGCTTCAAAACCTTTGCCGTTTCCGGCGAAGAAAACCCGATAATAGGCAGTGATCACCCTGGACAGGGTTTTCCAGACGTTTTCAACCCCCGCTGAACAGCAAGATTCTCCCGTTCTCAATTAAAGAGCGGAGGGCAGCGTAGCTCACATTGCCTATAGGTCTCCGTATGAGAGCACTGAATTAAAGTGTCAAAATGCCAGAGCCGTCAATAAGAGACAAGCTACCGAGGGGCTGGTTATGGGAATGTGACAAACAACCCCGGCATAGTGCAGTCAAAGCCGGCAGGGCTGTCCATCTCTGCGGTTGGATAGAGGCGTATATCCGGCATAGCCTAGGTTGTTGCCTGGCAAAGTTCACTAATGGTGTAGCGCCGGCTTTATCTACCGTGGCTTGTAAAGTCAATTTTCTGGTCTGCTAAGTCAATCAGTCTCTGTTTATAACGTTATATGGTCTACAGCAAGAAAATAATAGGGAAAAGTACCATGCCAAAACCTGTTTGCTCTGATATTTTGGTTGCCGGAGGGGGGCTTGCAGGGATTATCACTGCACTAGAGGCGTTAAGGGCAGGTAAAACTGTCACCATAGTCGATAGGGATACACCACAGCGGTTTGGCGGGCTGGCACTGTGGGCCTTTGGCGGTATGGCACTGATCGGCACAGCGCTGCAACGGCGTATGAAAATTCCTGACTCTGCAGAGCTGGCCCTGCAGGACTGGCTGCGCTTTGGCGAGCTGGACCCCCTGGATAAATGGCCCATGCAGTGGGCCCGCTATTATGTGGAGCACTCGCAAGCTGAAGTGTACGACTGGCTTATCCGTGAAGGCATGAAATTTCTGCCATCGGTCAACTGGGTGGAACGGGGCCGCTTTGGCGACGGCAATAGTGTCCCCCGCTATCACATCATTTGGGGTACTTCACGAGAACTGGTTCGATGCATGGTGCGCGCGCTGCATGATGCCAGTTCCGGAGGCAGACTGACGATTCATCATAACCACCGGATCACCGGGCTGGATCAGCAGGCGGGAAAAGTGCATGGGGCGGTCGCGGTGAATGAGGTCACCGGCAGGGAAGAACGCTTTGAAGCACCGATTGTAGTGCTGGCTATGGGGGGGTTAAATAGCGGACACGATGAGTGTCGGGCCAATTGGCCGGTTGAGCGGCCGCAACCCACCGCTATGCTGAATGGTGCTCACCCTTTGTCTGATGGCAAGCTGCATCGCTGGACAAAAGACAATCTGGGAGCCTGTATTACCCACGCCGGAGAAATGTGGAATTACGCCGCCGGTTTTCCACACCCATTCCCTCACTTCCCCGGCCATGGTCTTTCCTCCATCCCCTGTAAGTCGGCTCTGTGGCTGAACCATCGCGGTGAGCGTATCGGTCCAGAACCCCTGGTTACCGGATTCGATACCCATTGGTTATGCCAGCAAGTTGCCGCCCAGGAGAAACCTTGGACCTGGCATCTACTCAATAGACGCATTGCACTGAAGGAATTCGCCATTTCCGGTGCAGAGCATAATGCCCGAATCCGGGATAAGCAGTTCCCATTACTTCTAAAAGAAGTGCTATTGGGCAATACACCGCTAGTGGATCAGATGCAGAACGAGAGCAATCACTTTCTTGTGGACAATACCCTGCTAGGGCTGGCAAAAAAAATGAACGCACTGACCTGTTCACAGGATGTTGACCCGGCAGAACTCAAAGCCACTGCTGATGCTTTTGATGCGAATTTCAGCAAAGGTGACCAGCTTAACAACGACCCGCAAATCCGTCTGATCCGCCATGCCCGCCAATGGGGGCCGGATCGGTTACGTACGTGTAAACCAGCGCCATTACAAAAAGCCGGTGCCGGGCCATTTATTGCTATCCATACACAGCTGACCACCCGTAAGAGCCTGGGAGGGTTACAGACCGACCTGCAAAGCCGGGTGTTGGATGCCAACGGCCAGTCTATTTCCGGTCTTTATTGCGTTGGCGAGGCCGCCGGGTTCGGTGGTGGCGGCTGCAACGGTAAACGCTCACTGGAAGGTACTTTCCTGCCCGGCTGCATCATGACAGCCAAGGCAGCAGCCAGGTCGATTAATGCGGGTAATTGACCAGCGGCACAATAAAAAACCAAAACAAAAATAGAACAAGAATAGGATCAGGAGAGACAGTATGCCCAATGGCGCCCAAGCTTTGATGAAAACCCTGGTGGATGCCGGGATTGAAGTGTGTTTTAGCAATCCCGGCACCAGTGAAATGCATTTTGTTGCGGCTTTGGATGGCGAGCCCAAGATGCGGGCGGTTCTCGCGCTGTTTGAAGGTGTGGCCACTGGGGCTGCCGACGGTTACGCGCGCATGGCGGACAAACCCGCTGCCACCCTGTTGCACCTGGGTTGTGGTCTGGGCAATGGCTTGGCCAATCTGCACAACGCCCGTAAAGGGAAATCCCCGATTGTGAACATTGTGGGTGACCACGCCACTTATCATGTCAAGTACGATGCCCAGTTACAGTCAGATATCGAAACAGTAGCCTGTAACGTGTCTCCCAACTTTGTCCGCACTTCAAAGAGCACTGAGTCCCTATGCCAGGACGCAGTCGATGCCATCACCGCCGCCCGGGGTTTACCCGGTCAGGTGGCCACCCTGATCCTGCCTGCGAATGTCTCCTGGGGAGAGGGGGGCCAGCCCTGTGTGGTGCCACCCCAGGCCGAAGCGCCAATAGCGGACAGTACGGCCATTGATGCTGTGGCTGAAGCAATACGCAGCAGCAGGAAAACGGCCCTGCTGCTTGGCGGTCGCGCCCTGCGCGAGCCGGGACTGCTGGCTGCTGCCCGCATTGTCGCCCACAGTGGTGTAGTTGTTTTTGCCGAAACCTTTCCCACCCGTATAGAGCGCGGTGCCGGCCTGCCCGCGGTGGAGCGTATAGCCTATCTGGCGGAACTCGCCTCTTTGCAATTGTCCGAATTCGACAATTTGATTTTGGTGGACGCCAAAGCCCCGGTATCTTTTTTTGCTTACCCGGACAAGCAGAGTTATTTGGTACCGGATGGCTGTACCGTTCACACTCTGAGTACGTCTGGGCAAGACGCCGCAGCCAGCCTGAATAAACTCGCAGATACCCTGGGTGTGGGGAGTACGCAACCAGTGCTGCAACCCGCCGGCAGGCCCGGCAGGCCCAAGGGCAAACTGACCGCTGAAAAAGTTTGCCGGGCTGTAGGTGAGTTGATGCCAGAAAATAGTATCGTTGTGGACGAATCCATCACCTCGGGTTTGTTACTCAATGCCATGACCGCCGGAGCACCAAGGCACGATATGATTACCCTCACCGGCGGCGCTATTGGTCAGGGATTGCCCAGCGCTGTAGGAGCCGCCGTAGCCTGCCCGGATAGGCCGGTACTGGCCCTGATTGGCGATGGTACCGCCATGTACACCAACCAGGCTTTATGGACCATGGCGCGGGAAAAGCTGAACGTGACCACCATTATCTTCAACAACGCCTCCTATTCGGTTTTGAATATTGAACTGGAGCGCGTAGGGGCGGATGAAGCCGGGGAGAAAGCCAAATCCCAGCTCGATATCAGTGATCCGGTCACCAACTATGCGCTATTGGCTCAGAGCATGGGCGTGCATGGCACACGTGTGAAAACGTCAGAAGCGCTGTTAAAGGCCCTGGAATACGCACTTGAAATGCCAGGCCCACACCTGATCGAAGCTGTGGTACCAGAGTCATTAAACGGCGTGAAACGCAAGGTACTGCCCTGGTTATTGAAAACCCTTCCGAATATCCCAAGGCCGTTAAGTAAAGCTTTGAAGAAAAAAATCGCACCCTGAGTCCCTTTAGCCAGGAACTCAGGGGATTGTGCAACCTAACAGGCTGTTGAAATTCGAAGAAGTTCGATGCCTGGTACCGAAATATGGATATTTCGGCAAAATCGGCGAAGCCTAAGTCGTTAATTTTGGAAGAAAAGTGAAAATCACATGTTTCGCTTTTCGTGTGTTGAAAAAGGCAGGATGCCTTTTTCAACAACCTGCTAAGGGGTAACAAGGGTGCGCTGATCGCGCAGGCCAGAATCAATGGGGGGCGTTGGTATCCTCATTTTCTCCCGGTTGTAAGCCAACCCGCCCTTATAGGCGCATACTAACAAGGCGGAAGGGAAGAATACCCTTATCTCGGGACCGTATGGGGCATGGACGCCGATTACGAGCGTACAGGGAGGTATTTACAGCGTGTCCCGAGAGGAGGGTATTCTTTTCTTCCGACCCGGTAGTATGAGTGCCTGAAAATCCTCAATGAGGAAACAATTGCCCTTCAGGATCCGGGGCTGGGTGTCAATAGGAGCGGGTTGCATGCCGGGCGTATTAACATCGACATTGAAAACCTTTGAATAGAAAAGTGATATGACAGAGACAGCACAGCCTGTGTGGGGCAGTACGAATCCGGAAATCATGTCTGACAAGGTGCAGCGCTTCGGTTCCGTAATCGGTTTAAAACCTGATATGGAACAGCGTTACAGGGAGCTGCATGCGGAGGTGTGGCCAAACGTTATTCGGCGTATAAAGCAGTCAAATATCCGTAACTACTCTATTTATATCACTGAAATCGAAGATAAGAAGTATCTATTCAGTTACTTTGAATACATCGGTAACGACTATGACAATGATATGCGGGCAATCGCAAATGACCCGGTGACCCAGGCTTGGTGGAAAGAAACCGATCCCTGCCAGCGTCAGCTGCCCAGCCGACGAGAGGGTGACAGCTGGAGCCTTATGGAGCGCGTGTTTTTCAACTGATTACAGCTTTTTTAGTAACAAAGGGCGCAGCAGCTTTGATAGGGCGCTATAGCCTGATTCATTAATATGAACGGCATCGCGCAATTTTGCTTGGTCCAGTTTTCCCTCTGCATCCAGCAGAACAGGACGGGTGTCGATAAACTCGACATATTCCCGCAGAGCGAGTTCTCTGAGTCGTGCATTGGTTTGTCTTGGCTCTGATTGTTTGTCCTTGCGCGGCAATATTCCCAGCAACATGATATGTGTCAATGGGCTGCGCGCGTGAATCTCATCGACAATGACTTCCACCCCTGAAAAGATATCCGCAGGGCTGTTGTCAATGGACAGATTGTTGGTGCCAATCATGATGAGGGCAACTTTAGGGCTGATTTCATCGATCTCACCGTTTTGCAGTCGCCAGATAACATTCTCGGTTCTATCCCAGCCAAAACCCATATTGGTGACTGTTATGTCCTCAAAAAGTGCCTTCCAGGCGTCACTGCCCCAGGCTAACGGGGCCTTGGGCTCCCCTCCAAAAAAGTGCGTGATTGAGTCACCCAGGTAGATAACTTCAGGGTTCAAGACTTCATGCCGCGCCAGGATCTCTTGGTGACGGGTTTCCCAGTCGTAGGTGGCATAGTCACGATTTTGGGTCACCGGGGTTGTGCTGTCGATGCTGGTATCCACCAGTGCAGGACCGGCGGTGCAAGCCGAAAGCACCGTGAGTATAAGCGCACTCGCTGTACCAAGAAGAAGGCGGCCACCTCTCTTTAACGCATCCGCCATTGATATCTGCTGTTTCATTGTTCCACTCTTATCTTGCGGCAGCGCTTTTGGCCGTCGTCAGTTTATTATTTACGCAAACCCTGTTGTAGGCAGCCACAAAAGCATGGTAGTCTCATTTTTCAATAATTAAAATTCTTTTTGCATATAAAAATAAAGGTTGCGCCCTATTCTCAGGTGGCGGCCCTATGCCGGAATTGCACAGTGAGGTTGTCCTTGCCGTATTTATGCCGTTTGCCCGCACTTCTTGCACTCTGCCTATTGGTGGGCTGTGCCGATATGGCTCCGGAGCCCTGCAGTACCGATATGACGGCCTGCGGTTACGTATCTGAGACCTCCGTCGAAGCCAAGCCCAGCAACAACAGTGCGATAGCTTATCCCGGTCCTGCAGGTGAGTGGCGCGGTTATGATCGCTACACTTTTACTATCCAAGGCCGCTCTGCCTATGTGGTCGCTCCCGAGGAGGTCGCCCCAGGCAACCCTTGGGTGTGGCGGGCAAGATTCCCCGATTGGCACCCCGAAGCTGACCTCACCCTCTTAGATCAGGGGTTTCATGTGGCCTATATGGATGTTTCCAATCTTTACGGCAGCCCCTCAGCGGTTGCTCTGTGGGATGATTTTTATCGCTACTGCACCGAGTCTCTTACCCTGGCGCCGAAGGTAGCCTTATCAGGTGCGAGCCGGGGTGGCTTGATTGTTTACAACTGGGCTGCGAAAAATACCGATAAAGTTGCCAGTATCTATCTGGAATCTCCTGTCAATGATCTTAAAAGCTGGCCCGGTGGGTTAGGGCAGGGGATTGGCAGCAAAGCGGATTGGGCACTGGCGCAACAGGCTTACGGGCTCAATGAAGAGGAATTAACCACCTACGCGCACAACCCGATCGACAATCTGCTGCCAATTGCCACAGCAGGGATTCCGATACTGCACCTGGTGGATGACACTGACCAGGTGGTTCCACCCGCTGAAAACACCTATATGGTGGAGTCACGCCTAAGAGCGCTCGGGGGTAAGATCACAATTGTTCACAATCAGGCTGAGCCCAGGGCACTGCAAGGGCATCACTTTCCCTTCGAAAACCCACAGCGCGTGGCCGAATTTATTCGCTACCATACGCTGACTGCGCTCGCGCCTTCTGCATTAGGAGATGAGCCGGACCCCTTCTTTGGTATTCGTGATGGCTTGGCGAACACCTACAGAAAATTCCAACAGGGCGGCAAGGCCAGAGTCGCTTTCCTCGGGGGGTCAATTACTTACAACCAGGGCTGGCGAACCCTGCTGATGAAATCGTTCAAGCAGCGTTTCCCGGCGGTGGATTTTGATTTTGTTGCGGCGGGCACTCCCTCTATGGGCTCTACCCCCGGAGCTTTCCGCTTGCAACGGGATGTCTTTGATTCCGGCCCGGTTGATTTGCTGTTTGTCGAGGCGGCAGTCAACGATGCCATCAACAATCGCACTGATCCTGAAGCTTTGCGCGGTGTGGAGGGTATTGTTCGCCAGGCCCGACGGACTAATCCAAACATCGATATCGTGCTGATGCACTTTGTCGATCCGGATAAAATCCGTGACTACAATCAGGGTCATATTCCGAAGGTAATTCAACAGCACGAAGCTGTTGCAACGCACTATGGGTTGCCCAGTCTTGATTTAGCCAAAGAGGTCGCCACTCGAATTGGCCGTGGTGAGTTTAGCTGGGAGAAAGACTTCGTTGATCTGCATCCATCGCCTTTTGGGCAGAAGTTATACTTCCACTCGATTCAGCGCTTGCTTAACAAGGCGTGGAAGGCGGCTGGCGATACGCTTGCCAGTCCACACTTTTTGCCCCAAACACCGCTGGATCCTTTCAGTTACAGCCAGGCTCAACTAATTCCTATCGAGACCCTCAAAACGGGTAGTGGTTTTACTTACGTGGAATCCTGGCGCCCAACCGATGGTGCGGCAACCCGCGAGGGCTTTGTCAAAGTGCCCATGCTAGTGGCTGAATCGCCAGGCGCCGAACTGCAATTTAGCATAGAGGGGCGGGGGGTTGGCCTGTGGATTGCGGCCGGCCCGGATGCCGGTGTAATTGAGTATTCCATCGACAATCAACCCGTGCGACGACTGGATTTGTTTACTGAGTGGAGTGGTGGCTTGCACATACCCTGGGCCTATATGCTCGATGCCGAGCTTGCTGAAGGCAAGCACAGTGTTTTCATCAAGGTTCGGCAGGAAAAAAACCAGCACAGCCGCGGTCATGCCATTCGCATCGCCCATGTGCTGGTCAATCAGTAATAAGCGGTAAAACCAATTTAGGATGAAGCTTTTGGGTATTAACCTTTAGCCGTATCCAGATACGAATGAAGCGGAGTATTTGAGTCAATAAAAGCAGTTACTACCGGGGCGGAAGGAAAGAGTGCCCCGCTCCCAGGACCCGCTGTGTATACATCCCTGTACGCTCGTAATCGGCATCCACGCCTTATACGATCCCGGCAGAGAGGTATTCTTCCCTCCTGCCTTGCTGGTAAGGATAGACGTTACAGGACCTAGTCATGTTAACCCGTTCCAATAATAAATACGCTAAATCAGGAGAGTCTACATGAGCCAACAGTCACACCTCCACTCCGGTTTCACCCGAACCCCCATCTACATGGCCGTTGCCCTGGCCTCATCACTGTCCTTTGACCGTGTGAGTGCGCAAGATGACATTGATACCGGCCCGGAAGGTTTGGAGGAAATCGTAGTTACTGCGCAGAAAAGAACAGAAAATATAATGGAAGTGCCCATTTCCATCGGCACTTTCTCCGATGAAGATATCGACAAATCCGGCGTTTTGGATATTCGCGATATGGCCAACTATGTGGCCGGTGTCACCATTGGGGAGGGACAGTTAACCCAGGCCGACATCACCATACGGGGTATTACCAGTACCAATATCAGCTCCGGCGGCGACCCTTCGGTAGCCACCTTTTACGATGGCGAATATTTGCCGCGCACCGCCACAACGGTTGGTTTTTCCGATGTTGAGCGTGTGGAGATTTTGAAAGGTCCTCAGGGAACCCTGTTTGGCCGCAATGCGGCCGCCGGCGTTATTAATATTCTGCCCAAAAAGCCCAATGGTGAACTTGAGGCCTTTGTCAGCACAAAAATCGGCAACTATGGTTTGCAGCAATACGAAGCCATGGGTAACCTGCCATTGACCGGCAACCTGTTCCTGCGCGCCAATGTCATGACCAATGACCGTGATGGCTATGTGGACAACCTTGGCAATGGTGACGACCTGGGCGTACAGAACAGTACAACCGCACGCTTGTCGCTGCTGTGGCAAGCCAGCGATACAACCGACCTACAACTGTCTTACGATTATGACAAGGTGGATCAGGGCGCCAATCCGGTGATTGGAGTTGGTCCCACCGCCTACAGTACCGATCCCTTTTCCGGTAAAACCTCGCACGATGTGATTGATGGCGGCGAAAAGCGGGATATGTATGCTGTAGGTGTTCGGCTAAACCACGAATTCAATAACCAATGGTCGCTCAATTACAGCGCAACTACTCGCGACATTGAAACCACCAATGTCTACGATGAAGACGGCACGTCCGATATTACCCGCTACCTCTCAGCGGATAACTTCGAGGACTCGGAATCCCTGTATACCGAGCTGCAAGTCAACTTCACTTCTGACGACTTAACGGCTGTGATGGGTGCGAGTTACAGTGGCAGTAAAACTGATCAAATTATTCCTATTAATTTAAGCACAGACGCGTTAAACCGGTTTGTTACCAGTCAGTTGACCTCAGATCCTGGTTTACAGGCGCTGTATGCCGGCTATGGCCAGGATATTTTATCGGTAGATACTTATTGGAATCCTGCAGATTGGGCACTGCTGTCCTGGATGGTGACTGATGCTGTCGGTGGCTGTGGAGGTGCCTGTGGTGTTTCTTTGCCACAGGACGCCTTCTCTTACGCGCTGGTCAATACAATTCTTGGTACAGAACCGGGTAAACCTCCTGCTCTGGCAACTCCTTTCTTTTTCGATCCCTCCTATGCCGGGCAATATATTTCTGAAGCCACCTATAATACCGGTAATTTCACCAGTTGGGGCATCTATACCGATATTGGTTACAGCTTTACTGAAAGGTTCGATATGTTCTTTGGGCTGCGCTACAGTAGCGACACCAAAGAATTCAGTTGGGAGACGCCGCTGGCAGATTTTTATGTGAACAACCCTGAACTGGGAATCACCGACAATGCCATATTCCCAATGTTACCCAAGGTTAATGCGGAGGAAACCTGGAGCAAAACCACTGGTCGTGTCGTTGCCAATTATAAACTCACCGAGGATATTATTACCTTCGCCTCCTACTCCACCGGATACAAGTCCGGTGGCTTTGATTCTCTCAATGTGACAACTGCGTTGCTGCCACTTGACCCCGAAGTGGTGACCAATTACGAACTGGGTATAAAAGGGGACTTTTTTGATAACCGGCTTCGAGTCCAGGCCAGTGCCTATAACATGTCGGTCGAGGGCGCACAAAACGTAGTTCAGTCACAGCCTCCCGAAGCTTCTGTCGCTGCACCAAGACTCATCAATACCGATGTAGAGAATGCAGGCGTTGAATTCACTGTCGACTGGATAGCACTTCCGGACTTGCGTTTGTCATTAATCACCCAGTACATGAAGGCCGAGCAAACACCAGAGCAGTATTACGATGCACTCGGGGATCAGGTCGGCGGTGAAACTACCAGGGGGAAATCCAAACCTGAGGACGCATATACCTTCCGTATGGACTATACGCCAGAAATTGCTATTGGCAGCATCAATTTTCACCTTGATTATATCTACAATCGCAATGACGCTACTCTGGATCTGAATTATTTGGCCCAGTATGACGCAATTCCAGGCTACGGTGGAGATCGCCAGCGCCTTCACGGTCGTATCGATTGGTATAGCGACGACGACACCTATCAGGTCTCGCTCTGGGGTAAAAACCTTACCGACGAGGAGTATGTCAGTACCGTAGGGGGCTTTGGCCAGACAGAGTTACAGGCACCGATAGTGACAATTGAAGAGCCCAGAACCTACGGTGTGGACGTTCGCTATAATTTCTAAGTTACAGGAAAAATAGATAAGGAACCTGTGATCAACCTGGTATTTTTGTTCGATCACATAAGTCGCTCTAAGCACCAGCTTTCCACTCAATAACTGGAGAGGAAAGCTGGCAAAAGAAAATTTAGTTAGTCCATCCTCCGATCCTTCAGGTGGGTCAATATTAAGGAGAAGCCCCGGGCTAATTATTACTGTACGTAAAGAGCATTTTTGCCTTATCAATAACTTAGTATCATTCGCCTCAGAGCAAGAAATGAGAGAATCTGCCAGACGCTCTGGCATACTACCGGGTCCAAAGGAAAGAATACCCCTCTCCCAGGACACGCTGTGAATACATCCTTGTACGCTCGTAATCGGCATCCATGCCTCATACGATCCTGGGAGAGGGGTATTCTTCCCTCCTGCTTTACTAGTAAGTGCCTGCCTGGTGCACCAACTGGAGATCAATCTTGACGGCCTGCTCTTTAAAAATGATCTATTTTCAGGTTAAATAGAAATTCGCCAAAAATAAATGTATGACCATGGTGGTCGGTATTTGTATAAAGAGATTCCAATTTCTATAAATGGTTGCATTAGGCCAGAACTATTTTATAAGTAGTAGTCTGCTGAAAGATTGTTCGGTATTGGTTGGTAAGATTATAGTGCAAAATCCGGATTAAACGGACATCATTGGAAGAGAATTAAAGGATTGAAGCATGTGCATATATATAGCAAAAAGAATTTCCAAAATAAAAATCCATATAAATAGTATATTGCTCATTGCTTTATTTTCCTTGCAGTTTGGGTTGGATAGCATATTTAATATCAGTCGAGCTGGTCAAGATGATGTGCTTCTGAGGGAATTTGAGGTAATGGCTTATTTACCATATTGGGGTTACCTTGATGATGCTGAAGGCAACCCCGGTTATACCAAGTACCACTACTCTGATATTAGCACAGTCTTTATTCTGGCCACCATTCGCAGGCAATCCGTTTTGGAGAATGAAGGTCTAATATACGGGGAATCTGCCCACGACATTTCCAACCAGGTAGATTTCGAGTCCATGGTGGCTTACATGCGCGATGAGGCTCCAAACCTTAAAATTCTACTGTCACTGTCTGATTTACATGGAAATTCTACTGAACGAGCGGAATCAGCAGAGCTCGTCAATGACTTGAATCGCAGAAAAACGATCCACTGGCTGATGGAGAATTATATTGATAAATATGATTTGGATGGTATAGATATAGATTTTGAAGATGCTTCCCTGGACTCGGATTACATGGGGGTCAATTATTCGAAGTTCATAAAAGAGCTGTCCAGGGCAATGCACGACCGGTCTGCAAGAGGAAGAAAAAAATTAGCAACTGCGACCTTGGCAGGTGGCGATTATAGCAGATCTACTATAACGAACGATTTTGTCAATAGCATTGATTTACTTGGAGTTCAGACTTATAGCGCAGACAAGATGGATTATTTGCGATATAACGAAAATCGCGATATTAAGCGAGATTTTGAAAATTGGACATCACGTGGTGTGCCAGCTAGCAAGCTCGCTTTCGGATTATCCATGTGGAGTAAAGTAGCGGATCCATCAAAGAGTCATGGCCTTCAGTTACCCACAACAGGCACATCGAACGGGTGGGGCTGGATAAGTCAACTCAGGCAAGAATCCAATGACGATTATAGAGCGTACCTCACCTCGTCATTTAACACGCCTGGGTTTCCAGCTGCTTTTGAACAGCGATACAGCGGCTTGTATGAAATCAGACGCCGAGCTGAATGGGTTAAAAGTGTTTCAGCCAGAGGCGTTTTCTGCTGGGAAATGTCGAAAGACCCCGCAAGAAAAGATGTACAGCAAAGACCCTATTCATTGCTTCAAAAATTAATTGACTGGAAGAATAATCCTGATGACTATTTGCCAATAGTCGCGTACACAAAAAATGACTATTATGGCCGGGGGAGTTCTATTGCAGGCGGATTTCATTCCCTAACTGCGGATGAGTACAACTGGATTGGCATCTATGAATTCGACACGACAAAACCCTACAATATAGGTGCATCAACTGGGTTTTACCAATACCTCCCCAATACCTCAAGTGGTGAATACACGTTGCCAGTCTCAGCTGCAAATGCACTGGAATCCAAAAAAATGTATATCCTACGTATCTCAAACGGAGCTGGAGGTATTGGAGAATCTGTTTTGGGCACCAGTCACCCGTTTTATAGGTTATAAAAAATCATACAGGGGAATCACTGGTTACTTACATGTAGACTGCTGGAAGGAGGTTGTTCATCAAGTGTCTCGCAAGCTCGTTAGCGAAAATCAAATAGTAGATTGCCAAATTCCTGCAGTAAAAACAGAATCTGCAACCCAAACTGGCAAAATATCGTGCCGATGCCTACTGGGGAGGAGTTTGTCTGCCAATCTACCTTTAAGGCAGAGTAGTTCGGGGAGTGTCAGCCAAGCTAATCCGTAAGGCGCAGATAAAAAATTCACGCATGGCGCCTGGGGATCAACCTTTAAAACTCACATTATGCTACCGGAAAATAAAAAAGAATGGAATTTGTATCAGCGGTATTTATGTTTGCGTTCTCCACAACCATTACACCTGGACCAAATAATGTAATGATAATGGCTTCGGGAATGAACTATGGAACAAAAAAGAGTTTTCCGCACTTCTTGGGAATCTGTATTGGTTTTCCCTTAATGGTCATTTGCATTGGCTTGGGTTTGGGTATTCTTTTTAAAAAATTTCCATTAATGCATGAAGGCATAAAAATTCTTGGTGTTGCCTATTTGCTCTATCTTGCATGGCTGGTTGCCAGGTCCAAGCCTTCTGAGCTTCAGGGCGCGAGTACAAAGCCGCTTACGTTCTTTCAAGCTGCACTGTTTCAGTGGTTAAACCCTAAAGCCTGGATGATGGCGACAGGGACTGTTGCGGCTTATACGGTAGTTTCGCTGGATATATACGCTCAGGTATTGTTGATTTCTTTGGTGTTTTTTATCGCAGCTTTTCCATGTGTGGGTATTTGGCTTTTTTTTGGGGTTTATTTGAAGAAAATTCTAAAAAAACAGTCTTATCAAAGAGCGTTTAATATCTCAATGGCCCTATTGCTGGTTATCTCTGTAATTCCAGTCATAGTTGAATAGCTGGCTTGACAAAGGCATCCAGTTTACTCCGTGGCTTTGTATTTCCACCCGGGTGTTGGAATAGGATATTTGGATATTTTGGTGTGAGATAACTGGCAGCAGCGCTTCCCTGCACCGCTTTGAGCTGGCCAATTGTTGACTTCCCAGGCTATTAAAAGCCCCAGGTTTTTACTCTGTGTAACTCTCCATTGGCGGACAGGAGCAGATCAGGTTGCGGTCCCCGTAGACATTGTCGATACGGTTGGCTGCCGGCCATACCTTGTGCGTTTTCAGCCACGCTGCCGGGCGGCCGGCTACATCGCGGGAGTAGCTGTGGGTCCAGTTGTCGGTCATCACATCCTCAAGGGTGTGCGGCGCGTTGTGCAGTGGATTGTCCTCGGCGGTGTACTTGCCGCTGGCAACGGCTTCCACTTCACGGCGGATAGTGGCCATGGCTTCGATAAATCGGTCCAGCTCCTGCAGGGATTCACTCTCGGTGGGCTCGATCATCAGAGTGCCGGCCACCGGGAAGGACATGGTGGGCGCGTGGAAGCCGAAGTCCATCAGGCGCTTGGCGATGTCCTCTTCGGTGATGCCGCTGGATTCCTTGAGCGGGCGCAGGTCTACCAGGCATTCATGGGCGACAAAGCCGTTGGTGCCGGTGTAGAGCAGGGCGTAGTGTTCGCTCAGTTTCTTGGCCACGTAGTTGGCATTCAGGATTGCCATTTCGGTAGCCCGTTTCATGCCCTGCTTGCCCATCATGCGGATATACATCCAGCTGATCGGCAGGATACTGGCGGAGCCCCAGGGCGCGGCGGAGATGGTGCCGTTCTCCACATGGGTTTCCGGTACTTCTATTACCGGGTGGCCTGCCAGGTAGGGCTTCAGGTGTTTACCAACAGCGATCGGGCCCATGCCGGGGCCGCCGCCACCGTGGGGGATGCAGAAGGTTTTGTGCAGGTTCAGGTGGGAGACATCACCACCGAACTGGCCCGGTGCCGCCACGCCGATCAGGGCGTTCATGTTGGCGCCGTCGATATACACCTGACCACCGGCCTGGTGTACAAGATCGCACACCTCGCGGATAGCTTCCTCGAAGACACCGTGGGTGGACGGATAGGTCACCATCAGCGCGGCAATGCGGTCGCCGTGCTCTTCGATCTTGGCCTTCAGGTCTTGGGTATCCACATTGCCTTTGTCATCACAGGCAACCACAACCACTTTCATGCTTACCATCATGGCGGAGGCTGGATTGGTGCCGTGGGCGGACGCGGGGATCAGGCAGATATCGCGCTGGATTTCGCCTTTCGCTTCGAAGTATTTCTTGATGGCAATCAGGCCGGCGTACTCGCCCTGGGAGCCGGCGTTGGGTTGCAGGCTCACGGCATCATAGCCGGTACAGGTGGCCAGCATCTGCTGCAACTGGCGGAATATTTCCGCGTAGCCCTCGGCCTGGTCACTCGGCGCGAAGGGGTGCAGTTTGCCGAACTCGGGCCAGGTGACCGGAATCATCTCAGCGGTGGCATTCAGCTTCATGGTGCAGGAGCCCAGGGGAATCATGGAGTGATTCAGGGCGATATCCTTGGCCTCCAGAGACTTGAGGTAACGCAGCATCTCGGTTTCGGAGTGGTAGGTGTTGAACACCGGATGGGTCATAAATTCGGTATCGCGCAGCAGGGAAGCGGGCACACCCAAAGAGCCTTTGCTGGCAATTTCGCTGTCGAGGGCGTGTAGGTTGATGCTGTGCTCGGTGCCGGTAAAGACATTGATCAGGTCGGACATATCCTGCAGGGTGGCGGTCTCGCTCAGGCTCACACCCAGGGCGTCTTCCCCCACTTTGCGCAGGTTGATCTCGGCGGCCAGGGCACGCTGGTAGATCTCTTCCTGCTTGGCGCCAGCGGTGACAGTCAGGGTGTCGAACCAGCTGTCGTGGGCCAGGTTGAAGCCTTCGCGCTGCAGGGCGGAAGCGAGGATATCTGTCAGGCGCTGGATACGGGCGGCGATGGTCTTCAGGCCTTCGGGGCCATGGTAAATCCCGTAGAAAGCACTCATCACCGCCAGCAGAACCTGGGAGGTACAGATATTGGAGTTGGCTTTCTCGCGGCGGATATGCTGCTCGCGGGTCTGCATGGCCATACGCAGGGCGCGCTTGCCTTTGCTGTCCACGGAAACACCGATGATGCGGCCCGGCGCAGAGCGCTTGTAGGCCTCGCGGAAGGCGAAGAAGCCGGCGTGAGGACCGCCGTAGCCCATGGGGATACCGAAGCGCTGGTTACAGCCAACCACCACGTCTGCCCCCATTTCACCCGGCGCTTTCAAGGCCACCAGGCTCATCAGGTCCGCGGCTACGGTCACCAGGCCGTTGGCCTCGTGTACCTTAGTGATCATATCGGTCAAATCGCGTACGCGGCCGGTGCTGCCAGGGTATTGCAGCAGGGCGCCGAACAGCTCGGCGGGGATGTCTTTATCCACATCGCCCACAACCACCTCAAAGCCGAAGTGCTCGGCGCGGGTTTTTATGATGGCGATCGTCTGCGGGTGGCAGTCCCGATCCACAAAGTAGACGTTGGACTTGTTGCGCTTGGCCTGGCGCTTACACATGGCCATGGCCTCTGCGGCAGCGGTACCCTCGTCCAGCATGGAAGCGTTGGCCAGTTCCATACCAGTGAGGTCCATGATCATCTGCTGGAAGTTCAGCAGGCCCTCCAGGCGGCCTTGGGCTATTTCCGGCTGGTAGGGGGTATAGGCGGTGTACCAACCCGGATTCTCCAGCACATTGCGCAGGATCACGTTGGGGGTAATGGTGTCGTGGTAGCCCATACCAATAAAAGTGCGGTAAATGCGGTTGCGCGCCGCGATATTCTTCAGTTCTGCGAGGGCCTCCTCCTCGTTGATCGCATCGGCCAGGTCCAGCGCATCGGTTTTGCGGATGGCTTCTGGCACGGTTTTCCCGATCAGTTCGTCGAGACTGGCAACCCCGAGGGTTTCCAGCATGGCCGCTACCTGTTTGGCATCGGGTCCAATATGGCGGTGGATAAAGGCGTCGTGTTGTTCCAACTGCTGCAGCGATGGTTGGGTCATAAACTTCATTCCTGTAGTCGCAGGGAGTCGTCGCGGTGCGCTCGCGGTTAAAAATAGCACCTGGCCTCTGTGCCGCTTCTCCTGTGTAAAGCCCCGGTTCTCCGGGTTTCGGATAGGCGGGGTGGCTTATGGGAAGGCCGGATTAACGGCAGCTCACCGTAAGGTGCGGGTGCGGCAGGGAGTCCGGGCCATAGCGGCAGGCGCGCATCTTAGCAACCGTTGCGAGCCTGGGCAATCTGCGGGATTCAGGCGGGGAAACTGCTGAAATTCAGTGAGAATTCTGTGTGAAATCCTGTCTATCCGCACATAGGGCGGCCTTATTCCAGTGAGGGCTGGTTGGGATTGGCCGGAGAGATTCCTGCCGCTGGTCTCTAAGGATTTGAACAGAAAGCTGTCTCTGGTCACTTTGTAGGGGGATGCCCATGCGGTCATGGTAGTAGTGGTTTCCTGTTTGTCAGGGGGATCTGTTGGCTGGTACCTGCAAAGCGACGATTACGTTGGCTATCATGCCGTGGGTAAGGGGGTTACCCAGGTGTTGATGGCCGAGAAGCTAGATGTGTCCCAGCAGACTATCAACTCCTACGAGGTAGGCAGATTCGCAGTACCGAAAAAACTCGAATTTGACAATCATCAAGATATTTATCGAAGCACTGCTTCTTTAAATCGGCTAATTTATTGACTCTTTCCTGGATGATGGCATTTTCTTGATTTGAATACTTACCGAAGGGGATTCTCGGATTTTCCTCTCCATACGTGAAGGGCTTATCAGTTTTACAACTACTTCTCAAAATACTGACTCATATACTCTAACACTAGTTTATCCGCAGATGATTCTGTATATAAAATCACATTTTTACGGCCTCTGTTATGCGATACGTACTTTGTAAGTATTTTGGTATTTTCAAAATAACTTGTATTTTCTATAGTGTTTAAGGCGCTTTTTGCCAATTTCTCATCAGAGTAGATTAATATGGCGATACCGACATGAGATTCTGTCTTTATGGACATCTCCTTGAAAAGAAGCTCTCGTGATTTAGTATTGACCACACCTTTTATAAAGTCATCCCCTAAGCTGCTTTTTAAAAATTGTTTTTTGTCGTCATGTTTAGAAAACAACTCTGTGATCTGAAAGTTCTCATATTTTGTTAATAAGTAACTTTTTAAATTTTCTTCAAAATCATGAATTTGATATTTTGTAGGTAAAGCATCCTTTGCGAAAGCAGCTGGCGACAAAATCAAAAGAATAGTAATGACGATATTAATTTTCAAAGTGCTATACTCTTGCATACTTAATTAATAAAGAAGGTCTTATTTATGGTGCTTTGGTGAAGCTTGGTCTCACTGCTTTCTGATATGTAATTTTAATTTTTTTGGAGCTCCCAATTTCTGTTAACTTTGAATCTCTGTTTGGTTTTTGTGAACCGGAAAGCGAAATAATGAAGTCATTGAACCTATTAAACCCTCTAGGACCATTACAAATCTCGACGCAACCTACTGACGCATAAACTTCCCTCTTGGGATCGTCAGGCCCATCATGTATCAAAAAATTATCATACACCTGCCATGCACCTTTCTCTCGGGATCGTGCACTATGAACTGAGTAATAAGGCAGCCACGCCTTGATAAAGTATGTTTGTTGATCGGCTAAACCGACAACTCTCGGGATACCACCTTTTTCACATTTAATACCAAAGCGAAACACTTCGAAAGCTTGTTTTTTAGGTATATGTTTATCATCTAACCCTGTAACTGTCAGCTCATATGTTGAAATGAAAAAGGTGCCAAATTTTTGCCCTGAAGGATAAGCCCAAGTGAGTGCTTTGCCAATAGGTTTGTTTCCTACAACTAGCTCTATCGCTCTCATATTTTCTCCAATCAATAAAAAGGGCCTTAAGACACTTTGTTACTTTAATAGTAGAAAGAAATTTTTCACGTAACGTCCCGCACAAGGGCAGACAAATAAGCGCAGCGTTTTGGCTGCCCCAGCGACCAAAGGGAGCGATTGCTTAGGCTTGTTAACTGTACGAACTGAAACCATGATGATTTAACTTTGGAAACAGAAAATCTACGACTAGCAAAATCGATACAACAAGTGCTCCAATGGCCATTGCCTTAAACGGATGAACTTCTTTTTCTTCGGAGTTGTCGGCAGCTCCTGGCATATTTTCAGGCATATGTACCATTTCGCCAAACACTCCCAGAGCTGTAGCTATCACAATACTCACATAGAAACTGCTTTCAAAGAAAAATGAAATGGCAGCTGCAAGTACGACCACTAGTGCGAGCCTCAGTGCTATTCCTTTTCTCCTGCTCATAATTCCGCCAGTAAAGTTACCGACTTTAGTACCGAGCGCCGTTTACGGCGTCCGAGTGCCTAAACTTGTTATGTGTGATTTCGCCTATAGATGCTGCTCGCATTGTTCGCATACTCCGATATCATTAATTTCCATGGGCGGAAAGTATTTCCGTACGTTTCGAGCGTAATTCGCTTCGCCGGGCATTTCTGGTTTATAGCCATAGCTTTGGCAAGCAATACATTGCTTTACCCATTTTTTAATCTCTGGGTACATTTCTAAATACTGTGATGCGTCCTTTGATAAGCTCATTACTCAATTACACATAACATTTATATACTGATCACCATGACCAGTGTTTTTTTGATTATTTTCACGCCAAACTATTAAAGAATTACTGTAAATAAAGCTGATACGACAATTTAGTACTATCGAGCCACCTGGAATAATGATCACTGCAACCAGTATTCCAAAAATCGCCTAGGAATGTAACCCATTGGATTTATTCAATTCTTAGGAAAATCTAACTGCCTCTCAAAATAATGGTCACGGTGATCGAAATTCCGGCTCGTATCTGGTCACATTGTTGTAAAACGGTGCCACTATTCAGATAGGCGTATCGCCAGGGCGTTCTCCTCCTTGCCTATTGACACACCTTTCCGGTACAGCTGCGGCAGCGCTGCCAGCAGAGATCGAACCTTGCTCATCTGAGACGGTACCAGTGCGGAGCAGAAGAGCACTGGCTTGGCGTCTCGGTTGCGCTTATCTCTCCAGGGAGCGTACAAGAAGGTAAGCGTTTGCGGTGCTGTTCGGAGCTGCACAGGCTTTCGAAGTGCCCGCCTAGCGCTATGTCTTTTTATTGGGGTGCTGCTTGAATGGCCTGAGGATGGTTGGGGGCTGATCGGTTGGGTCCTCCTCCAGCGCCCAGGCTTCTTCCAGCAGTTGCAGTAAACGCACGGCCCGCATCACGCGGTTGCCCTTGCCGGGCGCAATGTGCAGGTCCACAACCTTATCTTTGATGGCGACCGGCGTGATAATAAAATACCCACCCAGGTGCAACGGCTGAAACAATCGACAGGGTAATATAGGCATCTTTATAGGCTCCTTAAGTCACCTGTGGCGGAAAGGTGCAGAAAAAGCACATCGCTTTGCGCGGTTTCTCTCGCCGCAGGTGCGATCCTTGTGGGGAAAAGAAAAGGGAAACTTGCAGAAAGGGTGCGCAGCCAGACAGGCGGTGCGCGGCTGAAGTAAAAGACCACACCCATCATCACGCAACGCCACAGCGCACTCCGCCGCCGGGGGCGAAAGTGACTCGAAAAGCTCGCCTTCAGGGAGACGTTGATTGAAGACGAACGAGTGTATGGCGTATCATTCAAGACAGCCTCGCTAGATAGTTATGTATCTTTCGGGGTTAGCCATCTCTCGGTGTGTCCTCACCGGGGGGTGGCGTTTTCTCTCATTTACGCGGTCATGATGCGGTCCTTCTTTGTTGGTTTATTTGTGTTTGGATTACCTGCGAGCGTTGGGGTTACAGGGCGCTCGCGGGATGAATAATGATCGTTGCGGTATGGTTTATCTGTTTATTATTCTTTGGCTGCGCCGGTGAAGCGGTTGGGCGCTAGGATAGCAGACCTACGGTATGCGCTTTTTACAAAGAATTCAATCAAGCTGAAGCTTTAGGCGACAGCAAGTTGCGTTTCCCATTGGCCACATAGCCATTTGCGGTGCATCAAGGCATCAGCATACCGCTCCCAGGCCATTCGGGGCCTGTTCGATATGGGATATCCGGGTGAAATCACACTACAGACCGCGTGTTTTCATGAGCCGTCGTTGGTGATATAAAGCAGAGTACAGCTCTTTTTGGTTTATTACCACGCTCGAACAGCCGACACGTTAAACATTGATCATGTTTTTACTTTCAATGAATTCTCCGTGATGCTTACACTTAACCTCCGCCACAGATACGAGCAACTTGTTGCGAGCCAAACACGCTAAGCGTACGGCTCCGCTGATGCTTGTATGGTGAACTCCCTCAACTATTCGGTAAGCTGAGGCCCGTAACTTTATGATCACTGTTTCAGAATTTATTCCACGTTCAATCACTATTGATCCAACATCTATATAATCCTATATGATGTCCGAATGGATATTAAGGAGAAGTTGAAAAGCAGGACTCTTTCTTGCATGAAGATATTACACAAGAAGTCCTCGCGTGTGGCATCCTGCTTCGTTCATCGCTCGATTAAATAAGCAGTAAAAGGAACTGGTTAGCCGCCGAGTGAATAATCAATAGAAAACATGGTCATGCATCCAAAAACGAGAGAGTTTCGAAACGCCAGTAAAAATCAAAAGGCTGTGGATGCAGTGGGTAAATTTGTCGCTTTTACCGGCCGGGCCTTATTCTTAGTGTCACGGAGTTGGCTGTGTTCGCTTCTTCATCCCTATCGGATAAATCAAAGCCAATGAAGCTGTCAAGCGCCTCTATGGGGATGGCATGCCTGCCGCCTTTGCGTAGATCGATATCGGCAGATGGTAATGTCAATTCTGTGACGCATGGTTCCACTGTGTTATCACATTCGGCGATGTTTTTGAATAATCGAAAATATATCAGAATTAAACAATAAGTGTTGAGGAAACAAAGCTATGATTCAGAGTTGTCAATACCTGTGAAAATTTTCAAATGATGCCGGAGGTGCCTCGTGGTGAACCGGAATTTCTATTGCACAATATTGTTGGTGATTTTTTCTATGGCAGCCTATGTAATTCCCACTCAATCTCTTGCAACCGGCGTCACAACCAAGCCAAAAGTGATTATTTTTGATGTTAATGAAACGCTGTTGGATCTCGAGCCTGTCGGGCGATCTGTTGCTAAAATTTTAGGGGAACGCGAAGATCTGTTGCCGCTGTGGTTTACAACCATGCTGCATTATTCACTCGTGGAAACCCTCAGTGATACATATCATGACTTTGGTGAAATCGGTACTGCCGCACTGATGATGGTCGCTGAAACACACGGCATTAAGCTCACCTATGAACAAGCCAAAAATGCCATCGTCACGCCGCTGGGCTCACTGCCACCACATGCGGATGTTGCGCCTGGCTTGGCGACTTTGTCAAAGGGGGATTACAAGATCGTCAGCCTGACAAACTCTTCCTTCAAGGGGGTGGAAAAGCAGCTCAAGCATGCCGGACTGAGTGATTTTTTTGACAAAAGCTACAGTGTGGAAGCCATACGGAAGTACAAACCCCATCCCGATACGTATCGGCTGGTGCTGAAGGACCTGGGTGTGCAGCCCGCAGAGGCCATGATGGTGGCGGCACACGCCTGGGATTTGATGGGGGCAAAGAATGTGGGCCTGCAAACGGTTTTTGTGGCCCGCCCAGGTAAGCCACTGTATCCATTCATGACAAATCCCGACCACGTTGTTAAAAATTTGCAAGAGCTGATAAGTATTGTCGGCATACCGGAAAAAAATTGATAGTGTAATTTTTATGCAATTGCTTCTCGATACACGCCATATGCCAAAGTTGTTGATTTGCACCTATTAGCCCGGTAGTTAATTACTACCACTGAGCCGATGAAGAGTTGGTTTAGCTCCTGCCCCGCAATAGGTTTTTGGCACTGGAGCCTGGCAGATGCAACTACATCTGCTCCATCACTTCAATACCAAGCAGGTCAAGGCCGGTAGCGATGGTGCGGGCTACCAGTGCACATAACTGCAGGCGGCTTTGCCGGTGTTTTTCGCTCACGCCTTCTTTCAGCACCGGGCAGGCTTCGTAGAAGCGCATATAGGTACTGGCCAGCTCGTACAGGTAGGTACACAGCACGTGCGGGAAGGTGTCTTTGGCCACCTGGTCCAGCACTTCACCAAATTGATTCAGTTTGATGCCCAGGGCGCGCTCTTCTGGTGCTTCCAGCAGGATTTCGCCCTCTAGTTCGTCTGGCTCAATACCGGCTTTGCGGAAAATACTGCGCACGCGGGTATAAGCGTACTGTAGATAGGGAGCGGTGTTGCCCTCGAAGCTGAGCATGGATTCCCAGTTGAAGAGGTAGTCGTTGGTGCGGGTCTTGCTCAGGTCGGCGTATTTCACTGCGCCAATGCCCACCTTGCGGGCGATCTCGGCGCAGGTGCTTGTATCCAACTGTGGGTTTTTCTCGGCCACCAGCTTTTCCGCGCGCTTCACCGCCTCATCCAGCAAAGCTGCCAGTTTTACCGTACCGCCGGTGCGGGTTTTAAACGGCTTGCCGTCGCTGCCCATCATGGTGCCAAAGGCGCAGTGCTCCAGGGTAACGGATTCCGCCACAAAACCCGCTTTGCGCGAAGCGGTGAACGCCTGTTGCAAGTGCAGGGACTGGCGCGCATCCACCACGTAGAGCATGCGATCGGCCTTGAGCTGATTGGCGCGGTAGCGGATGGCGGCCAGGTCGGTGGTGGCGTACAGGTAACCACCACCTTTCTTCTGGATAATCATCGGGCTGGGATTGCCCTCTTTATCGGCCATCTCCTCCAGGAATACCACAATGGCGCCCTGATCTTTTACGGCGATGCCGGTATCCACCAGTTCTTTCACCAGTACCGGCAGATCGTCGTTGTACCGGCTTTCTGCGTAAACGTCTTTTTGCTTAAGGGTGACATTCAGCTTGCAGTAAATCTCTTCGCAGTGGGTGATGGAGATAGTGATAAACTGTTTCCACAGCTTTAGGCACTGCTCGTCGCTGCCTTGCAACTTCACTACATATTCGCGTGCGCGATCAGCAAAGCCTTCCTCGTCGTCAAAGCGCACCTTGGCTTCGCGGTAGAAAACTTCCAGGTCGGCCAGCGCCACTTCCGCATTGCTATCGGCCAGTTTGTCGGACAGATGCGCCAGCAACATGCCGAATTGGGTGCCCCAATCGCCCATATGGTTCTGTCGAATCACCTTATGGCCCTGGAATTCCAGTAGACGGGCCAGGGCATCGCCGATAATGGTGGTGCGCAGGTGGCCCACATGCATTTCTTTGGCCAGATTGGGGTGGGAGTAGTCGATGACCACGGTCTTCGGCGTTTCAACTGAAACAATATTCAGGCGCTTATCCCCTCTGGCAGTCAGCAACTGTTGGCTCAGCCACTGCTCGCTCAGGTGAATATTCATAAAGCCGGGACCGGCGATCTCCACCTTCTCAATCATCTCCCCCTTGTCCAGCTGCTCCAGAATCTTGCTGGCCAGCTCGCGCGGGTTGGTGCGCATACGCTTGGCGGCGGCCATAGCACCGTTGGCCTGGTAATCGCCAAATCCGGCTTTCTTCGCAGGTGCCACGACCGGACCACAGTCTGCGGGGATACCGGCGGCGCGCATGGCGGCCTGGAAATGATCGGAGAGGTGTTGGCGAATATTCATAGGGGGAGGCGCTGCCTTAATTTGGGGAAACGCCGAATTTTAATCGGCGCTGGCGGCTTTGCAACCAATGCTTGCGGGGTATGGGGGTTATCTATTGTCCAATTCTCGCCACAGGTGTCCAGATGCTGTGGCAGTGGATGGTATGATGCCGCCAAATGATGGAGGTAGCGTGAGTTCAAGCACCCTTTATTGGCACGATTACGAAACCTGGGGCACAGACCCAAGTGTGGACAAGCCGGCGCAGTTTGCTGGCATCAGGACCGACGAAGCACTGAATATTGTCGGTGAGCCGTTGATGCTGTACTGCCGCCCTGCGGTGGACTGCCTGCCGCAGCCCGCGGCCAGCCTGGTCACCGGTATCAGCCCCCAGAGCGCGCTGGCCAAAGGTGTGCCCGAAATAGAATTTATCCAGCAGGTTCTCGCCGAACTGGGCGCCCCCGGCACTTGCGGGGTGGGTTACAACAGCTTGCGTTTTGACGACGAAGTCACCCGCTACACGCTGTATCGCAATCTGCTCGATCCCTATGAGCGCGAGTGGCGCTCCGGCAACAATCGCTGGGATATTATCGATATGGTGCGCCTTACCTATGCCCTGCGCCCGGAGGGCATCCAATGGCCCAGCCGCGAAGACGGCGCGCCGTCTTTTCGCCTGCAGGAGCTGACAGTTGCCAATGGTATTGCACACGAGGGCGCCCACGATGCCCTGTCGGATGTCCACGCCACTATTGATTTGGCGCGGCTGGTGCGCAAACAGCAGCCCAAACTGTATGATTATGTCTTCCGCCTGCGCCGCAAGCAGGCGGTGAGCAAGGTGATTGATAGGCGCGAGCGCCGCCCGCTGCTGCATATCTCCGGCAAGGTCTCCGCCCGCCATGGCCACTTGACGTATGTTATGCCGCTGGCCAGTCATCCGGTGAATCGCAATGCCATTATCGCCGCCAACCTGGCCATGGACCCCGAGCCGCTGTTTAACCTGGACGCGGATGCGCTGCGGGAACGGCTCTACACCGCCCGCGACCAGCTCGGTGAGGGCGAGCTGCCGGTGGGACTCAAGCTGATTCACCTGAACAAGTGCCCGGTTGTGGCCCCGGCGAACATGCTCGGTGACAAGCGTGCCGCCGAGTTGGGCATTGACCGCTCCGTTTGTGAGGCCAACTGGCAGAAGCTGCGTAATGTCGATCTCACAGAAAAACTGCACAAGGTGTATCTCGATCGGGATTTTCCCCAGCGGGATGTCGAGGCGGCTCTCTACAGTGGTTTCCTCAGCGATGCCGACCGGGATCTGTGCCGCGAGCTGCACCGCGGTCTGGCCGAGCGCGGGCCGGCGGCACTGACCGGTGAGGTGTCCTTCAGCGACAAGCGCCTGCCGGAATTGTTGTTCCGCATGCGTGCGCGCAACTTCCCGGAAACCTTATCCGATCAGGAGCAGCAGCGCTGGCAGATATGGTGCTTCCAGCGCCTGACCGATCCCACCGCGGGGGCCTCCATTACGCTGGAGACCTACTTCCGCCAACTCAGCGAATTGCGTATGCAGCATCCGGAGCGGGCCGCCCTGATTGCTGAATTGGAGAATTGGGGCGATAACCTGTTGGCTTAAAGGGTTTGATTTCCGCCAGAGACTATTCCCGGGCTGGGCTCTGTGGCGGTGCCTGAGTAAAATCCCGTTCGCGACAATTTGGCGCCCACAAGGCGCAACCCTCGGAGTCATCATGGACTTTATCGGAGCCAATATTCTCTCCGTCAGCCAGTTCGAGCGTGCCGATATAGAGCGCGTGTTCGATGTGGCCGACGCCATGACCCCTTACGCCCGCCGCGAGAAAGTGACCCGGGTATTGGAGGGGGCAATCCTCGGCAATATGTTTATGGAGCCGAGCACCCGCACCCGGCTCAGCTTCGGCGCTGCCTTTAACCTGCTCGGCGGTACCGTGCGTGAAACCGTGGGCATTACCGCCAGTGCCATGGCCAAGGGGGAATCCCTGTACGATACGGCGCGGGTGCTGTCCGGTTATAGCGATGTGATCTGCATGCGCCATCCGCAAGCGGGCTCTGTGGCGGAGTTTGCCGCTGCGAGCCGCGTGCCGGTGGTCAACGGTGGCGACGGTGCCAATGAACACCCGACCCAGGCACTGCTGGATCTCTATACCATCCGCAAAGAGCTGGCTGCACAGACCCGCACCCTGGACGATTTCCGAATCGCCATGATCGGCGATCTCAAGCACGGCCGCACCGTGCACTCCCTGTGCAAGCTGTTGTGTCTGTTTGGCAAGGTGCGGGTGGTGCTGGTGTCGCCGCCGGAGCTGGCGATGCCGGAAGCGGTGGTGGAAAAATTGCATGCTGCAGGCCATCGGGTGACGGTGACAGACCAGTTGGAGACTTCCATTGCGGATGTGAATATCGTTTATTCCACCCGTATTCAGGAGGAGCGTTTCGCCTCTCAGGCAGAGGCCAACCTCTACCGCGGCCGCTTCCGCCTGAACCGGGAAATTTTCACCCGCTTCGCGCAGCCCAACACGGTCATTATGCACCCCCTGCCGCGGGATTCCCGCGCCGAGGCGAATGAGTTGGATACCGATCTGAACGAGCATCCGAGCCTGGCCATTTTTCGTCAGACGGATAACGGCCTGTTGGTGCGCATGGCGCTGTTTGCATTGCTTCTGGGGGTGGAGGGCAAGGTACACCAATACGCCCACGAAGTGCGCTGGCACAGCCGCCGCAACCCGGTATTGCCGTAACCGGATTTGTTTCCGGATTCTATCGTTTATTTCTGTTAATCTGATGACATGGGCTTAACTTAAACGGATTTTGGCCTCTGTTGTGGCAGGGGGGCAAAGCGCAGCCCTTCCGTGCCGGCGTTGCCTGTTGCGGCCGCGTCGCCTTCGCAATCGCATCAGGGAAAGCTGCATGTTGCATCAGATTTCGCCTGCGGTACTTTTGCGCAGTGTCGCCACCCTGACGCTGTGTCTGGCCCTATTGGCTGCGGGAAGTGCCGCTCAGGAAGAGCCTTTTCCCCATATTGCCCTTATGTCCATCGACGGCGCTATCGGCCCCGCCACCACCGATTACTTTACACGCGCGACGGAGGAAGCACAGGCGCGTGGCGCGCAACTTATTCTTGTGCATATCGATACGCCCGGCGGCCTGGATGCCGCATCCCGCGATATTATCCAGCATATCCTCTCCTCTCCAATCCCGGTCGCCATCTATGTGTACCCCTCCGGCGCGCGCGCCGCCAGCGCCGGTACCTATATTCTCTATGCCAGTCAAATCGCGGCGATGGCCCCGGCCACAACCCTGGGGGCTGCAACGCCGGTACAGATTGGTGGGCCTCCGGGAACACCCACTCCGGGGGGGAAACCCGGAGAGCCTGAAAAGCAACAGGAGAAAGAAAAGGAGCGGGATAGCGACAAAGACAGTGAAGGTGACAAGGGGGAGAAGCCGCTCGCCGGTACTGCCATGGAACGCAAGGTGATCAATGATTCCGTCGCCTTTATCCGGGGACTGGCGCAGCGCCACGGGCGCAACGCCGACTGGGCGGAGAAAGCGGTGCGCGAGGCGGCGACCCTGACTGCCCCTGAGGCACTGGAAATGCATGTGATCGATATTGTGGCCAAGAACGACCAGGATTTGTTGCAGCAGATTGCGGGGCGAACAGTACTGCTCGATGCCGGAGAGGAGACGATCTCCCCTGAAGTGGCCGAGCTGCCCATTGAAAACTACGAGCCGGACTGGCGCAACGAGTTGCTGGCGCTGATTACCAATCCACAGGTGGCCTATATCCTGCTGTTGATCGGCATCTATGGCCTGATTTTTGAGGGCTACAGTCCCGGTGCCTTTGTGCCGGGCATTGTCGGGGTCATCTGCTTGTTGTTGGCATTTTACGCCCTGCAGGTTTTGCCGGTGAACTACGCCGGCCTGGCATTGATTATTGTCGGGGCTCTGCTGATCGTGGCGGAGCTCTTTATGCCGAGTTTTGGCGCCCTGGGTATAGGTGGGGTTATTGCGTTGGTGATTGGTTCTGTCATGTTAATCGACACCGATGTACCGGGTATGCAGGTGTCCCGTAAGCTGATCGGTGCCATTGCCGGCGTGAGTGGACTCTTTCTGCTGACTTTTTTAATGGCGGTGCGCAGGAGTCTGCGCACACCGCGGGTTCCCGTGGATCAGGCATTGGTTGGGCGCACAGCCGTTGTCAGTGATGTGCTGCCATCGGAAATACTCGTGCATCTGGATGGAGAAATTTGGCGGGCAAAGAGTGAAGATACCCTGAAGCCGGGGCAGCAGGTGCGTGTTATCGCCCAACAGGGTTTACTGCTGACTGTGGAAGCGGGTTAGGAAATTTTTTGTCGTTAAAATCCGGAGGGTATGCCCTCCTACAAGATTGGCAATCGGATCGTTGGTGGGGCGCCGGTTTGATAGACGGTTGCACAGTTGCGGCCCCGTCCTTTTGTGTACAAAGAATTCGATGAGAAAGCATAGGGAGATATAAAATGGTCAGCTATTTTGTTGGGCTGCTGGCATTGGCAGTGGTACTGCTATTGATGTATGCCATTCGTATTTTGCGCGAGTATGAACGGGCAGTGGTGTTTTTTCTCGGTCGTTTCCAAACGGTCAAGGGGCCGGGTCTGATCATTATTATCCCCATTATCCAGACCATGGAGCGGGTGGATTTGCGCACTGTGGTCATGGATGTGCCCACCCAGGATGTGATCAGTCGCGATAACGTCTCGGTAAAAGTGAATGCGGTGGTTTACTATCGGGTGATCAACCCGCAGTCTGCCATCATCAATGTGGAGTACTATCACGAAGCGGTAAGCCAGCTGTCCCAGACAACCCTGCGCTCGGTGCTGGGTAAACACGAACTGGATGAAATGTTGTCCGAACGGGACAAGCTCAATGTGGATGTACAAAATATCCTGGATGAGCAGACAGATGCCTGGGGGGTCAAGGTCACCAATGTGGAGATCAAGCATATTGATCTCGATGAAAGCATGGTGCGCGCGATAGCTCAGCAGGCGGAGGCCGAGCGCGCGCGGCGGGCCAAGGTAATCCATGCGGAAGGGGAGGCCCAGGCCGCGCTGAAACTCACGGAAGCGGCCGATCAGCTGTCAAAGAATGCCAACGCGATTACCCTGCGCTATATGCAGACCATGATCGATATTGCCGGGGCGAACAACAGCTCCACACTGGTATTCCCGCTGCCTCTGGATCTGATTGAACCGCTTTTGAAACGCGGCAGAGAGCCCAGCAATTAGTGCGCTAAACAGGCAACTTTAACCCAGGGAGTCATTGGCCCCAAAGCCCCAGGCTAAAACGCAGTGGGCAGTTTAGGGCAGCAAAGGTTGGATCAAAAAAGCCGTATTCAGCATACGGCTTTTTTGTATCTTCCGAGCCGATAAAAGCGCTTACAACAGTTTTTCCAACAGGCTGCGGGTCGAACTGTCCCAGTCCTCCGGCACTGTGCAACTGGCGGCCCTGTGGATGTTTGAGCTCAGTTGTTTGCCCAGTTCCACCCCCCATTGATCAAAGGGATTGATACCCAGCAGGCAGCCGCCCACATAGACCTTGTGTTCGTAAAGCGCCAACAGGGCCCCCAGGTGGTGCGGGTCCAGCTTTTCCAGAATCAGGGTGTTGCTGGGGCGGTTGCCCGGAATCACCTTGTGGGGCGCAAGGGCGTGGGCCTCACGGTGGGTATAACCGGCATCCTCCAGTTCCTGACGGGCCTGGTGCAGGGATTTCCCCTGCAACAGGGCCTGGCTTTGGCTGATACAACAGGCCAGTAGCCAGCGGTGCTGTTCGTGCAATTTCGAGGTTGGTGTCTTGATGGCAATAAAATCTGCGGGGATCAGATCGGTACCCTGGTGCAGCAACTGGTGGAAGGAGTGCTGACCGTTACTGCCCTCTGTGCCCCAGATAACGCTCCCGCTGGGGTAGTCCAGAGCCTGCCCGTTTCTATCCACACTTTTACCCAGGCTTTCCATGTCCAGTTGCTGCAGCCAGGCGGGGAACCTGGCCAGTCGCTGTGCATAGGGAAGCACCACCTGGCTGCCAGTGTTCCAGCACTGGCGGTACCAGAACTGGATAAGTGCCATGATTACGGGCAGATTGCGTTTCAGTGGCGTGCTGGCAAAGTGCTGGTCCATTGCATGCGCGCCCTGCAGTAACTGCTCGAAGACCCCGTAACCGCAGGCCAAGACGATCGGCAGTCCGATCGCAGACCAGAGCGAATAGCGCCCGCCTACCCAGCTCCACATGGGAAAAATATTCTCGGGCGCGATGCCGAAATCCTGGGCTGCGACGACATTACTGCTCACTGCAACAAAGTGCTGGGCGAGTTGCCTTTCGGTGCAGCCAGCGGCCAGAACCCAGCGGCGCGCGGACAGGGCATTCTCGCGGGTTTCCAAGGTGGAGAAAGACTTTGAGGCCACAATAAACAGGGTTTCTTGTGGCTTCAGGTCCTTGAGGGTGTCGCCCAGGTCGGCACCGTCAATATTCGCCACAAAGTGTACCTGGATATGCGCTTTGTGCCAGGGGTGCAGCGCCTCCACTACCATGCGTGGGCCGAGATCGGAGCCGCCGATGCCGATATTGACAATATGGCGAATGGGCTTGCCGCTAAAACCCAGCCAGGTTTGCTGATGGATGCTCTCGGAGAACTGTTGCATCTGTATGCGGCAATCCTCCACGGCGTGCTCGTGTTCGGTTTGCGCTTGCCCCTGGAAACGCAGTGCGGTGTGCAGGGCCGGACGATGCTCGGTATTGTTGACAGTGGCTCCATTGAGCAGCGCGGCGATTTGATCGCTTAAATTCCGGCCTTCGGCGTAATCCAACAGGAGTTGCAGGGTATCCCCGCGCAGATGGTTTTTACTGTAGTCCAGGTAGATCCCGGCAGCTTCCAGGCTAAAGTGCGCAGCGCGCTGTGGGTCGGTGGAGAAAAGTTTGCGCAGGGACCACTTGTGTTGTTCAAAATGGGATCGCAACTGTCGAATGTCTGTGGCGCGACTTGGCGCCAGGGTTTCACTTGTCATGGCAATGGATGGTCAACTCTTTTGTCAGCAGTTTCTTATCGCGGGTATCAAGCCTGCAAAAACCTTAGGGGCTGTGTCTTAAAAAGGGGCAGCAATACTAACGCATTACCTGCGTCGGGACAGGGCCTGAGGGGCTAGAGTATATTACAGAAGAGGGTATCCGCGATTGTTGTTTTGAAATATTCACGCCACTGTGAGAAGTCGTTTGTATTTCAAAACCCATACCAGCCTGCGGTGACGCCCTGTATCGCATTAACCCGACAGCCTGTTTGCTTGCCGGGATAATAAGAGTGGTCTGATCAAAAGACAAATGCCGCTTGTGAAAGCGGCATTTGGCGGTGATTCATACTAAATAGTGCTTCAGGGGGCCGTGTACCAGAAGGCCCCGCTTTGACCAAACCCGTATTTAGTATGAATCACCACACTGGTTCTGCTTGAAAGTGATTTTACTTCACCACTTTCATGCAGCGTACTCTGTCTGAAGCCATCCAGCAGTCAGCATCTGCGGGGCAGGCCATTGAAAGAGGAATTTGTTCAGCGCCCGGTGGGCAGTAAGCTGGAGGTGCCGGTGGGCTACAGCAACCTGCCAGAACCAGTGCACTGATAATTCCGATTAAGTACTTGGCTGGAGTGAAATTCATCCCCTAACTCCTTTCCGTTGATGTTAGCCATTAGCATAGCCAATAAAACGTCATCTGTTAGTCAGCTTTGTAAAATGCTCTACAAAGATACCGTCTGATGAAGTGTAATAGGCGCAGGGTTTAAATAACTGCCAGGGGCAAAGTCTGGAAAAAAGCCGTGCCAGTTTATTGTGTTTTGGTGCTGAAAAAACCGGGTTTTTCTCTTTTTTTGTCGTCGAATTTTATTTTTCCCCAGTGATGACGGGATTTTTTTCTTTTGGTAAACTATTGGTAATTTTTGTCAATTTCAACTTGCCAGGAAAATTCAAAAGGCGTGTCGATTCGGTTGTGGGATTAATAACGGATTGGGCTCGAAGGGCCATTGAGCGGCGAGCGGATACTCGATAGAAGGTCATAGTATTGGTTTTGCCGGAGGTGTCGACAGCGTGCCAGGTGCAGTGTGCCCCTGGACGGCACGTGGATATGCGGGTTTGCGGCAGGGGCATAGAAAACCCTCGATCATTTTAAGGGAGGGTGGGTCCGTGCAGAAAACGGCCAAATGCCTGCGCCAGAATTTCAATTCGCCCCGGATCGCGCAATACCATCAGTAAAGATGCCCGCACCTGCGGAACAAACAGCAAGTCTGAAAGCAACCGGTTGAAGGCCCCCTGATCTTCCGTGTGTGCCAGTGCGTTTAACCAGAGTCTGGCCAACTCCGGGTTTTCCAGGTCTGTTGTACAGCAGCTGCCAAGGGTGGTAAGCAGCTGAACATTTTGAGCGGTGCTGGGGTATTGCAGCAGTTTCAATAGAAATGCGTGCCGCAATCCTTTTGCCGGCGAGTGGGAACAGGCGCGTACGGCGGCGCAAATCATGGCGACGTCCGGGGTGGTGTCGCTGTGCAGGATGGATTCAGCGCGGGCCTTGACGGTTTCCGCCAGTGGCTGATCAATCATTTCATTTTCAAGGCACGCACAGAGGTGGATAAATACCGGGGGCGCGATCCGGCTTATCTGGGGCAACAGCAACGCTTTTTCTGTCTTCCAGCGCACCGCCAAATCGGCAATCCCCTGTAGTGCCAGCGTGTCCCAGCGGTGGGTATCTGGTTTGCGGATGTAGTCGAGGACCGGCTCGTAGTGTGCGCTTGCCGGTCTTTTTAACAGCATCCCCGTGCGGGCGTGAAACGCTGCCCGGCGCTCCATGGAGGGGGTGTATAAGAGCCCGCTGTGTTTTAGCACCTGGTCCAACTGTTGCCCTGCTTCGCAACGCATGCCGCACTTTAGTCCTTGTGCCAGTGCGTGTAACAGATTGTCCCGCACCGCGAGTTGCAGCTTTCCCTGTTCATCCAGAGGGAAACGCAGAAACCAGACGACGGCTTCACCACCCTCTGCCGGTTGCAGTAACAGGCCGGTCCAGGCCTGGCGCAGGTAGGGGTAGGGCCAGCTTGTCTGTCCCGCCTCAAAAGCCTCGGCTACGGGGCCGGGCAATGCCTGCAGGCGCCGACCCAGGTCGAACCAGTGCAATTTGAAGCCGGCCCCTTCAATCAGGGCGGTGAGAGTACCCCCGGCTTTCACGGGTAATGACTGCGCATTGTTCAGGAGGCGCTGGCCGTGATGGAGATCGGCATCTGCTTGAAGTGCAGCCAGCCGTAGGCGATCGCCAGCAACGGGCAGATGATGTTAAAAAGGGCATAGGGCAGATAGTCGAGGGTAGCGATGCCCAGTGTGGCGGCCATATAAGCCCCACAGGTATTCCAGGGGATCAGCACTGAGGTGATGGTGCCGGAGTCCTCCAGGGTGCGCGACAGGTTCAGCCCGTGCAGCCCCTTCTCGGCAAAGGCGTCGCGGAACATGCGGCCGGGGATAATGATCGCCATATACTGGTCACCGGCAGCGGCATTCATACCAAAGCAGGTCAGCACGGTGGCGGTTACCAGACCGCCCAGGGTTTTTACGTGTGACAGCGTCCAGTTGATCAATACCTGCAGGAATCCGGCGCGTTCCATGGCGCCGCCAAAGGCCATAGCGGAAATGATCAGCCACACGGTATTGAGCATGCTGCTCATGCCGCCCTTGGACAGCAGGTCCGCCACGTTTTCGTTGCTGGAGGTGGATTTATAACCATCGAACAGGCTATACCAGACGCCTTTCAGGGAGGCCAGGGCACCTTCGCCGCCACCCAAACGGCGGGCACTTTCCGGCTCGAAAATCAACGCGATGGCGCAACCCACCAGGGCGCCGATTATCAACGTCGGGTAGGCGGGTACCTTGCGCCAGGCCATGGCCAGTAACAGCACCAGCGGCAACAGGCTGACGGGGGAAATATTGAATTCGGCCCCCAAAGCGGCCAGCAGTTGCTCGATATCAGTGGCGGAAGCGTTGCCAGCCCTGGCGGTCAAGCCGATAAAGGCGAACACCGCAAGGGCAATCACAAATGCCGGGATGGTGGTGGACATCATATGGCGGATATGCCGGAACAGGTCGTTGGAGGTAACCGCCGCGGCGACGTTGGTGGTGTCGGACAGCGGCGACATCTTGTCGCCGAAGTAGGCGCCGGAGATAACCGCTCCGGCGGTGACCTCGGGAGACAGGCCGAGCGCCCCGGCGATCCCCATCAAGGCAACCCCGAGGGTGCCGGCGGTGGTCCAGCTGGAGCCGATGCTGAGACCAACCACTGCGCAGATAATACAGCTGGCGGCGTAGAACCACTGGGGTGAGAGTATCTGCACACCGAAATAAATCATGGAGGGTACGGTGCCGGCAAGAATCCAGCTGCCGATCAGGGCACCCACGGCCAGTAGAATCAGGATTGCGCCGAATACCAGACCGATGCCGTGCAGCATGCCCCCTTCCATGTCACTCCAACTGTGACCGTTTTTCATGCCCATCAGGGCGACAACACCGGCGCACAGCAGCAGGGCGATCTGATTGGGTCCGTAGGAGGAGTCGGCGCCGTAAAAGTAAACGGAGAGGGACAAGAGGGAGATCAGGGCCCCCAGGGGGATCAATGCATCCAGCAGGCTGGGTGTGCGCGGCTCGGAATTGGGGCTGGCTTGAGACAAGGTGTACTCCTGCTTGACTGCGAGGCTGGTGCCGTAATCGTTATCGTTGTTTTCACCGTCGATGACGGTTGACCCCCCTATTTTTACGGCTTGGGGCGGTGAAGTCTACTTTGAATGGCATTGGGCGGAAGAGAACCCCCTTGGCCGGCCCATGAACCCGGGGAAATATCACACCGATCAGGCACCGGGTCAGTTGTGGCGCTAGCAGTTCGGCGATGCTTCCGGTATGTTCTGCGCCAACCTCTAATCCCGGCCATTCCTTGGCCGCAAGACATAATGAGCCAGGACCCCGTAGGCAGGTCGGGCAGGTAGTGATTTCATGAGAGCAAGTGAGTTAGACCCCGCTCAATTCGAGGATATGCGCCCCTATCGTGACGATGAAGTGCGTGCCGTACTGGACAGGTTGATCGCCGATCCGGATATGTCCCACACCGTTGCGCACTTTCTCGTCCCCAAACTGGCGCGACTGGAAGGCCCGCTGGCCTGGCTGGTGCGCCAGTTCCTGCGCTTTGAGTTCCGCAATGTTGACGATGTGCGCGGAGTGCAGGAAATCGTCGAGAAGTACATCGATAAAATCGTCAACCGCACCACTGCCGGCTTGAGTATTTCCGGGCTGGACAGGCTTCCCCGCGATCGCGCCTGTTTATTTGTGAGCAACCATCGGGATATCGCCATGGACCCCGCGTTTGCCATAGTGGCCATGTTCAAGGAGGGACACGAGACCTCCCGCATCGCGATCGGTGATAACCTGCTGACCAAGCAGTTTGCCTCTGACATTATGAAGCTCAATAAGAGCTTTACGGTACAGCGCAGCTCGGGCAGTCGTCGCCAAAAACTGGCGGCGGCGACCAAACTGTCCAACTACATCTATCACTCTATCGTGAACGACAACGAGCATGTGTGGATTGCGCAGCGCGCCGGGCGCGCCAAAGATGGATTGGACCGCACCAACCCGGCGCTCGTGGCCATGTTTGCCATGACCAAGGATCGGGACACGCCTTTCGCCGACTTCTGGAGAAAATTGCATATCGTGCCGCTGTCCATTTCCTATGAGTGGGACCCCTGTGATGGCCAGAAAGCTAAAGAGCTCTATATCACAGAGCATAAGGATGAGTACAAAAAGGCCAAAAATGAGGACCTGGCTTCTATTGCCAAAGGTGTTGTCGGCCACAAAGGGCATGTGCACACCGCCTTCGGCACCCCGATCGAAGGGGATTTCGACGATGTGAACAGCCTGGCCGAGGAGATCGATCGGCAGATCGTGGGCAATTACACCCTGCACCCCACCAACCTGATTGCCTACGAGCATATTTACGGTTCGGTATCGGGATTGCCAGTAGGCTATCCTCCCAGGCCCTGGGAACCGCAGGCGCATACAGGGATGCGGGAGGCGTTTGAGGCGCGAATGCAGAAGATCGACAAGCGCTGGCGCGACCAGGCGATTCAGGCCTATGCGAATCCGGTGGTTTCGCGCCTGGCATTTGAGTGATTGCTGGTGAGGTGGGGGTAGTTAGTGGATAATAGCGCCCCCTGCCCACTTACTTAGTGAATAGATACCATTCCCCGTGCTCAGCGATAAACACAAAAGCGCCATCCAAGAGGCCTACAGCCAGTTCCTGTCCGGCCGTGGGCACAAGGCCCGCTATGGGCAGAAGCTGATGGTGGCGGCCATTGCCCGCACGCTCGGCGGTATTATCCAAACTGCCAGTGGCGAACGGGACAGTGAAAAAACCGATGGCGAGCATATTTGTGTGGTGGAGGCCGGCACCGGCACCGGCAAGACGGTGTCCTACCTGCTTGCGGCTATCCCCCTGGCCCAGGCACAGGAGAAAACCCTGGTGGTCTCCACTGCGACGGTGGCGCTGCAGGAGCAGATTATTTACAAGGATCTGCCGGAGGTTGCACACCACAGCGGGCTCAATTTCGAATTTACCCTGGCCAAGGGGCGCGGTCGTTACCTGTGTCTGTCCAAGCTGGACCAGCTGCTCTCCAGTTTTTCCGCCAGTGGCACCGGCCTCTCCCTGGGACTTTACGATGATGAGTTGCCCCAAGTCGAAGAGGAGAGTGTTGCACTTTACCAGAAAATGACTGATGGCCTGGCGTCTGGCAGTTGGGATGGGGATTGCGACAACTGGCCGGATTCGATTAAAACCGAGGACTGGAGCCGGGTTACCACAGATCACCGCCAGTGCAGCGGCCGCCGCTGCCCCCATGTGACCAATTGCAGCTTTTTCCGCGCGCGGGAGAGCCTGGGCAAGACCCAGGTGATTGTCGCTAACCACGACCTGCTGCTGGCGGATCTGGCCCTCGGCGGCGGCGCGATACTGCCGCCGCCGGAAGAAGCGATTTACGTACTCGACGAGGCCCACCACCTGCCGGACAAGGCCCTCGATCACTTCTCCCACCACAGCCGCTTGGGTGCTTCCACGGGTTGGCTGGATCAGACCAACAAGGTGCTAGGGCAGATGCTCGGCGAAGTTGGCGATGGCGCCGAACTGGATCGCTGCGGCGAACAGTTGCCAGCAGCGCTCGCTTCCGCCAAGCAGGGCCTGGAGTTGATGTGGCCTCTGGTCGAGGAGTTGTGTGTGTTCGAAGACATGCGCGGCAACCCTATTCGGCATCGCTTCAAGGGGGGCGTGGTGCCCGATGCCATGATGCAACTGGCGGAAAAGTTGCGCGAGGACTTCGATGAGTTGGAGAGCCTGCTCAACAAGATGTTGCAGGTTGTCCAGCGTATGCTGGAAGATCCCCACTCGCCGGTGCCGGTCGTGGATTTGGAGCGCTGGTACCCACAACTGGGCAGCTGGCATGGGCGCGCTGAGGTCAACCTGTTGCTATGGGCCAACTACGCGCGCGCCGATGCCGATGGCACCCTGCCGCAGGCGCGCTGGATAAGCCCGGTGGATTGGGGTGGCTCGACAGATTTTGAAGTGTGCAGCTCGCCGATTCTGGCTGCAAAGGCCCTTGAGCAGAGTCTGTGGCAGCGCTGTTATGGGGCGGTGCTCACCTCGGCCACACTCACTGCCTTGGGTAAATTTGATCGGTTGCGCCTGCGCGCCGGCACCCCTGAGAAGGCCAGTTATCAGGTGGTGCCGAGCCCCTTCGATTTCTCCCGCGCCAGTTTGCGGGTGCCCGCCAGCGCGGTAGATGCGGGCAATGCGGACCAGCATACCGATGCGGTGATTGAGGGACTTCCGGCGCTGCTCAAGGGTTCCGGTGGTTCACTGGTGCTGTTTTCCTCCCGCCGGCAAATGGAAACCGTTCGCGAATCGCTACCGGGTACCTGGCGCAACCGCATTCTGATGCAGGGGCAGAAGTCCCGCCAGCAGCTGCTGGTGACCCACCGCGAGATCATCGACGGCGGCGGCAGCAGTGTGCTGTTCGGCCTTGCCAGTTTTGCCGAGGGCCTCGATCTCCCGGGGGATTACTGCCGCCATGTGATTATTGCCAAGCTCCCCTTTGCCGTGCCCGATGATCCGATAGAGGCGGCTCTGGCAGAGTGGATCGAAGCCAAAGGGGGCAATGCATTTATGCAGATCACGGTGCCGGATGCGGCCCTGAAACTGGTCCAGGCTTGCGGCCGCCTGCTGCGTGCCGAGGGGGACAGCGGTACCGTGACACTGCTGGACCGGCGAATAGTGACCAGGCGCTACGGCCAGGCGATTCTCGATTCACTGCCACCGTTTACCCGCAGCATTGAATAACATGCAATTGCCCGCTATTGCCGGTACATTGTCACCCGGTATTCCAACAGCGGTCGTTTGGAGGTGCAGGCTTAATGCAACCAATTTATTCCGACATTGCCAGTCAACTGTTGTTGTTGGAAACCGAGCTGCGCCGATTGGGCCAGTGGCAGGTGGAATCTCCTCCGGCCGAAGCGCTGACCAGTAGTGAGCCTTTCTGTGTGGATACGCTGACTTTGCCGCAATGGTTGCAGTTTGTCTTTTTGCCCCGGATGCAAGGGCTGGTCGAACAGGCAATGCCGTTGCCCCGGCAATGTGGTATCGCGCCTATCGCGGAGGAGTTCTTCCAGGGCAACAGCGATGCAGAGACCCTGGTGGCCATTCTGGATTCTATCGATCAGCGCCTGCAACGCGGCTGAGACCTTGTAGAAGCGGTGTCAAATCTACAGGTGCCGCTTTGACTGGCCCTGTATCTAAGTCTGTCGGTGCGTCTGTTCCGGTGTGGTGCGCAAAGATTCGGTGTGTGTCACATTGCGACCCCTGGGTTGATCGGCTTCAGGGACATCCCTGTTCACTGGCAGCGCTCATAGGCTAATATCGGCCTTTTGCCCGGCGCGGACACAACATTCCCCCGTACACCAAATCGGATAGTGCGGGCATACCGTCCGCTGAGTTGGAATGCCGACGGGGCTGGAGGTAATGGTTAGGTATGCAGAAATTTTTCCTTCTGTGGTTGATGTTGGCCCTCTCGTTGCTGGGGGGCTGTGAATCACTGATGTATCCAGGGCAGGAGCATCAGAGCGCTCCACCGGCACTATCGGTGCCTGAGATCGTGCCGTGTTCCGAGCCTGTGCCAGTGATGTGTATGGAGCCGGAAACCAGGGTTGTCGAAAAGATAATCGAACGAAGTGTTGAAAAAATAGTCGAAGTGCCCGTTGCCAGGGACAAGTTGGTGCTTGGCGCGGTGGAAAATGTCTCAATGGAACCCTCCGGCCTGGTTATTGAATCCATCGTCGATTCCGGTTCACCGACTTCCACTCTGCGTGCCAAGGCGCTGACCCGCTTCGAGCGCGACGGCCGAGACTGGATCAGAATCCAGCTGATCCCCCCGCAAGGGGATGGCGAAACGGAGCCCGGTAGCGTTGAGCTGCCCATCAAGCGCTTTATCCGTGCGATGCGTATTGGCTTTCCCAGTCAGCGACGACCAGTGGTGGAGATGCACCTGACGGTCGGAGATATCACCCACATGGTGGAGGTTAGCCTGACGGACGAGGGCGGCACGGATACTTTGATGCTGCTGGGACGCAATTTCCTCAAAGATGCCGCGGTTGTCGATGTGAGCCGGCGCTATGTCCAGGGTCAACCCCGAGTATCCGGGGGCAAGTAGGCCGGTTAGACAGTTAGGTTCCGATTGGAGCCGTAGAGTTACGGGGAATGGCGAATGTCGCCGCGGGTCCAGGTTTATCTTATTGCGGTATTGCTCGCGCTGATCGGCGCTGGTCTGACCGCCTACAAGCACTTTGAATTGGGTTTTCCACTATTGCCGGGAGAATACCGCACCGTCTGGACTATCGAGGCCAAAGTGGGTTTCGAGGCGGAAGGTGGCCCGGTCAAAGCCGCGCTGACGTTGCCGCGCGCGCAACGCAATATGGAAATACTCGGGGAAACTTTCAGTTCTTCGGGTTTCGGTTTTTATATTGCCCAGGAAAACGACGACTACCGGGCGCTCTGGTCCCGGCGCTCAGCGGAGGGAACCCAGTCCCTGTTTTACCAGCTCGATGTTTATCAGAGGCCCGGAGCCCCGTTAGCGCAGCCTCTGAATCTCAGCACGCAAGTGCAGAAGCCGTTTTTGGGTGCGCGCGAGCAGGAGGCGGTGCGCCTGGCGATTTATGCCCTGGTGGAGCAGGCCCGCGAACACTCATCCGATGTGGAATCCTTTACTACCCAGCTGTTGATTGAACTCAACAACGATGACAACCAGGATCGCAACCTGATTTTCCGCCATTATGCCGACAGTGCTCTGGTGGATGTGGCCCTGTTGATACTCGCCACTGCGGACATTCCGGCCCACCGAATCCGCGGCCTCTACCTGGAGGATGATCGCCGGCGTCTGGCGCCTGAGGATTTGCTCGAAGCGAATGACGGCAAGCACTGGATTGTCTTTGAGCCTACCACTGGCATGCCCGGTGTGCCGGAGAATTTTTTTATCTGGCAGCGCGGTGGCAAAAGCCTGCTGGACCTGGAGGGCGGACGCAATTCCCAGGTGACCTTTTCCGTTATTGCCAACGATGTACCCGCGCGGGATGTCTCCATGCGCAGCACCAGTCGGGACAGGGAAGCCTTGGTGGACTTTTCTATCTACAGCCTGCCTATCGAACAGCAGAGCATCTTCAAGCTGATCCTGCTGGTGCCGGTGGGCGCCCTGGTTGTGGTACTGCTGCGGGTGTTTGTCGGCTTGCGCACATCCGGTACTTTTATGCCGGTTTTGTTGGCGATAGCCTTTATTGAAACCCAGCTGCTGACGGGCCTTGCGATCTTTACCCTGATCCTGATCCTCGGGTTGTGGGTGCGGTTTTATCTCAGCCGACTCAACCTGCTATTGGTATCGAGGATCGCCGCCGTGGTGGTCACGGTGGTGATCATTATGGCCGTTATCAGTGTCATCAGTTACAAACTGGGTATTGAGCAGGCGCTGACGGTGACCTTCTTTCCGATGATTATCCTTGCCTGGACCATCGAGCGCATGTCTATCGTGTGGGAGGAGGACGGTCCCTACGAGGTGATTGTGCAAGCGGGCGGCAGCCTGCTGGTGGCGATTCTGGCCTGGTGGGTTATGACCAACCGCTATGTGGAACACTGGACCTTTAATTTCCCCGAGCTGCTGTTGTTACTCCTGGCTTTTATACTGGTTGTGGGCAACTACACCGGTTACCGGTTCAGTGAATTGATGCGTTTCCGGCCTTTGGTCAAGTAGGGAGGGTTGCTTGCCCCAATTCACTTTTAGACACCTGTTCAACAAGGTGCGCGGTGGTGTGATTTCTCCACTGGTCTTGCGCGATATGGGTATTCTCGGCATGAATGCGCGCAATATCCATTATATTGCGCGCTACAATGACCGCAGGAAATTTCCCACCGTGGACGATAAGCTCAATACCAAGCGCGCAGCCGGGCAGGCCGGTATTCCCGTGCCGGAATTGATCAAGGCTTTTGAAACGCCGGCCAGCCGCAAACGGGTGATGGCAGTGATTGAGCCCCTGTGGCAGTTTGTGGTCAAGCCGGCACGGGGCTCAGGCGGCAAAGGCATTCTGGTTATCGCCGGTCGCAATGGCGATAAATTCAGGAAAACCTCCGGTGTGGAAGTCGAGGTGCTGGATATACTGCGACATGTCAACAATATTCACAGCGGCCTCTACAGTCTCGGCGGCAAACCGGACCGGGTGATGGTAGAGGCCCTGGTGGATTTCGATCCCATTTTCCAGAATTATTCCTTTGAAGGTGTGCCGGATATCCGCGTGATTGTGTTTCGCGGCTTTCCCGTGATGGCCATGCTGCGTTGTTCCACCCACGCCTCGGACGGAAAAGCCAACCTGCACCAGGGCGCAGTAGGGGTGGGCATCGATCTGGCTACAGGCAAGAGCAGCCACGCGGTGCAGCGAGGCCTGCGTATTCATCGGCACCCGGATACAGATTTTCCTTTCGATCAACTCGAAGTGCCCGGTTGGCGTGATCTCTTGCACCTTGCAGCGAGCTGCTATGAGATGACCGGTCTCGGCTACCTGGGATGCGATATTGTGCTGGACCGCGAGCGCGGCCCGCTTTTGCTGGAAGCCAATGCCCGGCCGGGTTTGGCAATACAGGTGGCCAATGGCGTGGGCCTGCGCAGGCATTTGCGCTGTATCGAAGGTCTGGACTCAGAAATGCTCGGTAAGCGCGTCGAGCAGAGGGTGGACTTTTCCATGCGTACATTTGCCGCTGATCTTTGATTCAAAACTGTTCTTAGCGAGCAGACTTCGAGGTTGCGGGGGATTCTGAATTCGATCAGTATCCTGCGGTGCGGTTTTTCAGTGTAACGGGAGCCCTTGGGGTTGGCTGCACTATGATGATTCACCTGGCGATCAAACCGGTCTTCAGTGACCTGCTTGATTGCCTCCCTGGATATACCGACGTCACTGTCCAAAATGGCTTGCGCTATCGAAATTTTCACCGGCCTGTTGCGCATAGCCATGAATGCCCAACGCCACAGATCAGACCGGCACTCCCTGTTGGTAACTGCGTTGCGGTGGTGCCCCGGGCTCAGTGCAAACCGCGTAGGGTTACGGCCCGAAAAGATGGCACAAGGCTTGCATTTCTTTGATGGTGGGTACATGGCCCACATTCCGGGAAGACCTCTTGGGGCTGTGGCAAATCACAAATTCGGGTGACTTCCCTTTCTCTCATCAAAGCTGATTTTGGCCCCGCTTTGCGGGGCTTTTTTCCTCTTTTTTTTGAAATAAAGCATAATATTTTTAAATTCAGGGAAATTTTTGGAATATAAAGAGGTATTCTCTCTCCATAATTAGAGCGTTGATTCGCTGCTGGTTATAAGTGGTTAAATTCTATCAACGAGCGAATTTAAACAAATCGAGTTCCGTGTGTCAGAGTCACCAGTGCCAGATCAACCCCGCCCTCCATTTGTGTTAGCAACGCCGGATGAGCTGCATATGTTCGATGGCGGCCAGCTCGCGCAGCAGGCAACCTATTTGCAGGGCCTGTTGCTCGGTGCGCAGCAGGGTCTGTGGGAGTGGCATCCGAAAACCGGAGCCCTGCGCGCTCAGGGGGAAATCTGGTTGCTGTTTGCCGAGATTGAGGGGCAGGCGCTGGACAAACTGTGGACCGGTGCCGAGTTGCCCCTGGTATACACAGAAGAGCGCGACCGGGTTCGCGAGGTGCGCCAGCAGGCCGCCGGTAATGAGGGTTGTTTTGACATCATTTTTCGCGCCTATGAGAACGCAGGCCAGTTGCGTTGGCTGCGCTTTTTGGGGCGAACTGTCACTGTGGATGACTGTGCGGAAAGAGTTGTTTTTGGTTGTTGTGCCGATGTCAGTACGGTCGTATCCCGGCGCGCTCTGTACAGTCTGCCTGGTGAGCAGCCACTGCAGGCGCTTTCCGGGGTCGGTGACGGTTTGTGGGAATGGGATTTAGATGCGGATGAAATGATCCTGGATGATGCCTGCTGGGCAATTCTCGGCTATGAGACCAGTCCCATCCGGCGTATTGACCGCTCGGCTGCGGCGCAGTGGAAAGCCAGAATACTTTCCGAGGATTTCCCCAGGGTAGAGCAGGCCATGTCGGAGCATGTGCGTGGGCGATTTCCTCTGGATGTGGAATTCCGCCTATGGCGCTCCGACGGTAGCATTGCCTGGGTCCGGTGCCGCGGCAAGGTCCAACTGAATAACTGTGGCCAGCCGACGCGCGTGCTGGGGACACTTCAGGATGTGAGTGGCAGCCGTGAAACCCTATGCCGGGTAGAGCGGGAATTGCAGCAGCAGCGAGCGGAAAATGTGCGCCGCTCGGATCTTCTCTTCAGCCTGAGTCATGAGTTGCGCACGCCGCTCAATGCAATCCTCGGATACAGCCGAATGGTTGAGCTGGACGCAAGCCTTAATTCAGATCAGCGCCAGCGCCTGGGGGAAATCCGACGCGCCGGGCAGCACCTGTTGCATCTGGTCGGCGATGTGCTGGAGCTGGCCCGTATCGACAGCCGGCGACTCGGGCCATCGATGGAATCGATACGCCCCGCGGAGCTGGTGGCCGACTGTAAGCGCCTGCTCGAACCCCTGGCAGAGACCCGCCGCGTCAGCCTTATTTTTGAGCCTCTTGGCTGGGAATCCGCTTATATCTGTGCCGATCCGGTACGCTATAAGCAAGTGATACTGAACCTGGTCGGCAATGCGGTGAAGTACAACCGCGACAATGGGCGGGTCATCATCAGTTTTGCCCCCCAGGCCGAGGGCTGGTTGCGCCTTAGCATTCTCGATACCGGGAAAGGCATCCCGCCGGAGCGGCGCGATGAGGTATTTGAACCGTTTAACCGGCTGGGGGAAGAGAAGGGACATATAGAGGGCACCGGAGTGGGCCTGGCAATCGCCAAGCGCCTGACTGAGGCCATGGGCGGGCGGATCGATTTCGACAGCCAGGAGGGGCAGGGTTCCGTTTTCTGGATTGAATTTCCCATGATCGATGCCCCGGATACCCTGATGTCTCTCCCGGCTCAGCCGGAGATACCACGACAGCTGCCGGCTGGCCGGTTATTACTGGTGGACAACCGGCCAGAAGCGGCAAGCCGGCTGAAAGAAATGCTGAAGGAGGCCCCGCAAATCCAGTGCCTGGTCGCCACAGATGGGGTTGAAGCCATCTTTATGGCGCGTACCCTCAATCCCGACGTGTTGCTGTTTCACACTGCGGTGCCGGGTATGTCCGCTGCCGATCTGGTGCGGATTCTGGAAGAGGATATTTCGACCAGGGCAACTTGCTTTGTGCTGGTAGGAAGCGATCTATCCGGGGGTAGCCATCCAACCCTGCCGGAGCAGTTTGACTTTGTACAGTTATCCAAGGTGCTGGCGAACAGATTGGTGAGGTCGGGGCAGCCTGTTGTATAGGCATGTGTCCCGGCCCCAGAGGGAGTGACTGAGAGAGCAGAGCGCCCTGCCGAAGGTCAACCCGGTGATTTTCCGGGCCGGCCTGGCACAATTGGATCAGCGCACACCGCCCAGGTGTCTGCCCACGATTTGCACCAGGGGCTTGAACACTTTGGGTGTGGCGCAGACCAGATGGCCGGAATCCAGGTAATCCTCACCGCCGCGGAAATCACTGATCAGGCCACCAGCCTCTTTTACCAGCAGGGAGCCCGCGGCGATATCCCAGGTGTTCAGATACATTTCCCAAAAGCCGTCAAAGCGGCCGGCCGCCACATAGGCGAGGTCCAGTGCGGCCGCGCCCGGGCGGCGGATGCCGGCGGTCTGTCCGGCAATTTCTTTCAGTGCGGACAAGTAGGCGTCGATACTGTCCAGGGCCGGGCCGTTGAAGGGCAGACCGGTGCCGATCAGCGCACCGCGCATACCCTGGCGCGGGGATACGCGAATACGACGCCCGTTCAGGGCAGCGCCGCGACCGCGGCTCGCGGTGAATTCCTCGCGCTTGATGGGGTCCAGCACCACCGCGTGCTCGATGCGGCCCCGGTAGCGGCAGGCAATGGAGACGGCAAACTGAGGGACGCTGTGAATAAAGTTGGTGGTGCCGTCGAGAGGGTCGATAATCCACTCGTAATCGGGCTCGGCGCCCTCCAGCAAGCCGCTCTCTTCGGCGCGGATGCTGTGCTTGGGGTAAGCCTTGCGCAGGTGGTAGATAATCTCCTGCTCACTGGCCCTGTCCACGTCGGTGACGAAATCATTGCGCGTCTTCTCTTCGAATTGCATCAGGTCGCCGCGCTCCCAGGCCCGTTCAATCAGTTCTCCGGCCTTGCGCGCCGCGCGCAGGGCAATATTTAGCATGGGTTCCATAACGATTCCGCACCGAGTGGTTGAAGGGTTAAAAAGCGGGCCGCAGGTTGACCGCGGCGGACGGGATTGTAGGGATTCCCGTCCGCTTTTGCTACACTCGCGCGCCCATCACACCGAGTCAATACGTTCAATCATGGCCAAGCTCCCCCGAGACACCACGCCGCTCCAGGCACTCGATAATGTGCGCACAGTATTAGTGAACAGCGCACACCCTGGCAATATCGGCGGCGCCGCGCGCGCGCTGAAGAACATGGGCTTGAGCCGGCTCTATCTGGTCGCGCCACGCGAGTTTCCGGCAGCCAACGCCGTGTGGCGTGCAGCCGGGGCGGCAGAGATGCTCGACAGTGCCGTGGTGGTGGACACGCTTGAGGAGGCGGTGGCGGATTGTGGCCTGGTGGTCGCCACCAGTGCCCGCGAGCGGCGCATCCCCTGGCCCCTGTTGACCCCGCGCCAGTGTGGCGCGCGCGCGATAGCGGAGGCGGCGAGCCATCCTGTGGCGCTGGTGTTCGGTCGCGAGGACCGGGGTCTGACCAATGAGGAACTACAGGCCTGCAATTTCCATGTACATATCCCGGCCAATCCGCATTACAGCTCTTTGAACCTGGCCACTGCGGTGCAGGTGCTGGCCTATGAGGTACGTATCGCTGCGCTGGAAGCGGAGCGGGGGGGCGCGCTGTGCTATGCGGACTGGGACCGCCCGCCGGCCAGAGCCAGCGATATGGCACTGTATTTCGAGTATCTGCAGCAGTCTCTGGGCGAGTTGGGCTTTATCGATCCTGATAACCCCCGTCAGACCATGACCCGTTTGCGTAGACTGTTCAGCCGCGTACGCCCGGACGATATGGAGCTGGGCATCCTGCGCGGTATGTTGACTGCCATCCAGAACCACATCCACCGCAGCGGTGGAAAGGGGCGGCCCGACTAGGTCAATACCCGAGTTGAGCCGGGGGTTATATACTTGACCAGAGTGCTGGGTTATTACATACTCTCGCCCCGACCGGTAAAGAGCTTCACCTCAGTTGGGAGCTGATATGCGTTTGACTACCAAAGGCCGCTATGCGGTCACCGCCATGCTGGATCTGGCCTTGCACGCCGAGCGTGGGCCGATCAGCCTGGCGGATATCTCCAAGCGCCAGGGTATTTCCCTCTCTTATCTGGAACAGTTGTTTTCCCGCCTGCGCCAATCCGGACTGGTCTCCAGCGTGCGTGGGCCCGGTGGTGGTTACCGCCTGGCTCGTGGTGGTGAAGAGATTTTTGTGGCGCAGATTATCGATGCAGTGAACGAATCCGTAGACGCTACCAGTTGTGGTGGCAATGCGGACTGCGCCAATGGGGAGCAGTGCCTGACCCATTACCTATGGTCGGATTTAAGCGAACAGATACACGGCTTCCTGAGCGGCATCAGCCTGGCGAACCTGGTATCCCGTGCAGAGGTGCAGGAAGTGGCGCGTCGCCAGGACATGCGTGAAGCACCGGAAGAGCGCATTGCCGTACTCGGCGGGCTGTAAGCGCCCGGCAAGCCGGGGCGGATATAAGAGATTTATTGAGCGGAAACGGTATGACTATGAAGCTTCCCATCTATCTGGATTATGCGGCTACCTGTCCGGTGGACCCGCGCGTCGCCGCTAAAATGGCACAGCAGCTGACGATGGAAGGCAACTTCGGCAATCCGGCCACCCGCTCCCACCTGTACGGTTGGAAGGCGGAGGAGGCGGTGGAAGATGCCCGTCGCCAGGTGGCGGAGCTGATCAATGCCGACCCGCGCGAGATTGTCTGGACCAGTGGTGCCACAGAGTCAGACAATCTGGCCATTAAAGGTGCGGCCCACTTCTACCAGGGCCGAGGCAAGCACATCATCACCTCCAAGATCGAGCACAAGGCGGTTCTGGATACCTGTCGCCAGCTGGAGCGTGAAGGCTTTGAGGTGACCTACCTGAACCCGCGCGAGGACGGTATCGTCGACCCGGAACTGGTAGAGAAAACGTTGCGTGAGGACACTATTCTGGTGAGCCTGATGCACGTCAATAATGAAATCGGCGTGATTAACGATATTGCCGCAATCGGCGAACTGTGCCGCTCGCGCAAGGTGATTTTTCATGTGGATGCCGCGCAGAGTGCCGGCAAGTTGCCCATCGACCTGCAGGAAATGAAGGTCGATCTGATGTCTTTCTCTGCTCACAAGATCTACGGTCCCAAGGGGATTGGCGCCCTGTATGTGCGCCGCAAACCCCGTGTGCGCCTGGAAGCGCAGATACACGGCGGTGGTCATGAGCGCGGTATGCGCTCCGGTACTTTACCCACACACCAGATTGTCGGTATGGGAGAGGCTTTCCGCATTGCCAAGGCGGAAATGGCGCAAGAGAGTGCGCGCCTGATGGCCCTGCGCAACCGCTTTTGGGACCAGATCAAGGATATGGAGGAAGTCCATATCAACGGTTCTGCCGGACAGCGCGTGCCGGGCAACCTGAATGTCAGTTTCGCGTTTGTGGAGGGGGAGAGCCTGATCATGTCTTTGCGTGACCTGGCGATCTCTTCAGGTTCCGCTTGTACCTCCGCCAGCCTGGAACCCAGTTATGTACTGCGGGCACTGGGTGTTAATGATGAAATGGCGCACAGTTCACTGCGTTTCAGCTTCGGCCGTTTTACCAGCCAGCAGGATGTGGACACCGCCGTCGCAGAAGTGCGCAGGGCGGTAGAGAAGCTGCGTGAATTGTCCCCTTTATGGGATATGTACAAAGATGGTGTAGACCTGAATACGATTGAATGGGCCGCCCACTAAGCGTGTGCAAGAGTTAGGAGAATAGTCATGGCCTATAGCGATAAAGTAATTGATCACTACGAACACCCCCGCAATGTCGGCCGCCTGGATGATAAGGCGGACAATGTGGGCACCGGTATGGTGGGCGCGCCCGCCTGTGGGGATGTAATGCGCTTGCAGATCCGGGTGAGTGATGCGGGTGTTATCGAAGATGCCAAATTCAAGACTTATGGCTGTGGTTCCGCCATCGCTTCCAGTTCCCTGCTCACCGAATGGGTGAAGGGCAAAACCATTGACGAGGCGGAGCGGATCAAGAATACCGCCATCGCCGAGGAGCTGGCTCTGCCGCCGGTGAAAATCCACTGCTCGGTACTGGCGGAGGATGCGATCAAGGCTGCCGTACGCGATATCCGCGAGAAACGCGACGGGGCAGCTGAGGCGGGCGACGCAGAGGAATCCGCGGCAGGTTAAGGCATGCGGGCCTGGTGCCCAACAGCAGTAAAGGTATTGTTTTGGCTATTACCATGACCGAGTCCGCTCGGACGCATATCCAGAGTCAGTTGACCAAGCGCGGCCAAGGTATCGGTATTCGGGTGGGTGTAAAAACCGCCGGGTGCTCCGGTCTCGCCTATGTACTGGAATTTGTCGACTCGGCGGAAGCCGAAGATGTGGTGTTTGATCAGGATGGCATCCTGCTGGTGGTGGACCCCAAAAGCCTAATCTACCTGGATGGTACCCAGATGGATTTCGTGAAGGAAGGGCTGAACGAGGGCTTTACCTTTTCCAATCCCAATGTCAAAAACGCGTGCGGCTGCGGCGAGAGCTTCCATGTCTGATGTGTGCTCGCCAAAGCGAGGCCGGGTGCATTGTGCACGCCGGCCTTTTTATTTACCCCACAAGCACAGCCCGATGTTAATCCCCGGTGTTGGCAGGTAACCTGAGATGGCAGCCAACCTCACCCATTTCGAGATATTCGGGCTGGAGCCCGTGTTTGAACTCGATCGCAGTGCTCTGGCGGTGCGCTATCGCGCATTACAGCGGGAATTCCACCCGGACAAATACGCTTCCAAATCCGAGCGCGAACAGCTGTTGGCGGTTCAAATGGCTGCCCAGATCAATGAGGCCCATACGGTATTGCGAGAACCGGTGCAGCGCGCTGCTTACCTGCTGGAATTGGCGGGTGTGGAAGTGCCGCCGGAGCAGACCACGGACGATGCACAATTTTTGATGCAGCAGATGCGACTGCGCGAAAGACTCGAGGAAGTGCGCGAGCAGCCGGACCCCGCTGCCGCCCTTGAGGTGCTTGCCGATGAGGCCCGTGGACTCTATCGGGAAGAGCAGGCGCGTTTTGCCGAGGTGTTTGCCGCGGACAATCTGGCCGATGCCAAAGATTCTCTGCTCAAACTGCAGTTTCTGGTGAAATTGCAGGCGCAGGTGGAAATACAGGAGGCAGACCTGTTTGACGATGATTGAGCAAACCCGCAGAAAGCCCCGGGGTTTGGCACAGGTTGTGCCGTCATAACGCCCTCCTGAGGACAGAAGAGACAACTAATGGCACTACTGCAGATTTCCGAGCCGGGGCAGAGCCCCGAACCCCATCAGCGCAAGTATGCTGTGGGAATCGACCTGGGCACCACCAACTCGCTGGTGGCCACGGTGCGTGATGGCTCGGCAGAGGCCATCGCCGTTGAGGGGGATAGCGTGATACTGTCCTCGGCGGTCCATTATGGCAAAGACACGGTCACCGTCGGCGCCGAGGCGCGGGCCCGCGCTGTACAGGATCCCTACAATACCATTCTGTCGATCAAACGCCTGATGGGACGTGGTGTTGACGATATCCGGCGTTTCGGCGACCAGCTGCCCTATCATTTTGCCGGAAGTGATGGCGGTATGCCCGCCATCGAAACCGCTGCCGGTCCGGTGAACCCGGTACAGGTTTCCGCAGAAATTCTCAAGACATTGGCACGGCGCGGCCGCGAGGCACTCTGCGGTGGAGAGGGTGGCGGTTTGGATGGCGCGGTCATCACCGTACCCGCGTACTTCGATGACGCCCAGCGCCAGGCCACCAAGGATGCGGCCAAACTGGCCGGGCTCAAGGTATTGCGCCTGCTCAACGAGCCCACTGCCGCCGCTGTGGCCTATGGCCTGGACCAGGGCGAGGAAGGCGTGATCGCGGTCTACGATCTGGGCGGCGGCACTTTTGATATTTCCATCCTGCGCCTGTCCCGGGGTGTCTTTGAAGTACTGTCCACCGGCGGTGACACCGCCCTGGGCGGTGATGATTTTGATCGCTGCATTGCCACCTGGCTCGCCGCACAGGCGGGCCTGGGTGCCGACCTGGATGCCGTCACCCAGCGCAGGCTGCTGGACTGTGCCTGCCACGCCAAAGAGTCTCTGGCCAGTAACGAGCGGGTAGCACTACGGTACGGGGACTGGCAGGGTGTATTGGATCGAGTCACTCTGGCAGAGCTGCTGGACCCACTGATCGACAAGACTCTGCGTGCCTGTAAGCGGGCTTTGCGCGATGCCAATATCGGTGTGGATGCCGTGCAGGAAGTGGTGTTGGTAGGTGGTTCAACCCGTACCCTGCGGGTGCGCGAGCGCGTAGCGCAGTACTTTGATCGCCCCCCGCATGCGGCGCTTGATCCGGACCAGGTGGTTGCCATTGGCGCGGCACTGCAGGCGGATGTACTGGTGGGCAATAAATCCAGCGAAGCGCTGTTGTTGCTGGATGTTATCCCCCTGTCCCTGGGTATCGAGACCATGGGCGGGCTCACCGAGAAGCTGATTACACGCAATACCACCATCCCGGTCTCCAAGGCCCAGGAGTTCACCACCTTCAAGGATGGCCAGACCGCCATGGCCATCCATGTGGTGCAGGGCGAGCGTGAGTTGGTCAGCCACTGCCGTTCGCTGGCGCGTTTCGAATTGCGGGGTATTCCCCCCATGGTTGCGGGCGCCGCCCATATACGGGTGACCTTTCAGGTGGATGCGGATGGCCTGCTATCGGTTACCGCCGTGGAAAAAAGCAGCGGTGTCAGCGCGGATATTACCGTTAAACCGTCCTACGGCCTGGAGGACAAGGTCATCGCGCGTATGCTGCAGGAGTCCTACACCCACGCCGCTGAGGATATTGCCCTGCGCGCTCTGCGCGAGGCCCAGGTAGAAGCGGAACGCACCCTGGAAAGCCTGCTGGCCGCCCTGCGGGAAAATGGTGCCCAGCTGCTGGAAGAGCGCGAGCTCAACCAGCTCGAACGGGCCATGGAAGCTTTGCGCCTGGCCCATAACGGTGCCGATGCGACAGAGATTCGCCGGCGTATGGAAACCCTGAATACGCTGTCGGAGCCTTTCGCTGCTCGGCGTATGGATGCCTCAATCAAGCGCGCCATGCAGGGCCATAGGCTGGACGAATTTGATCAATAAGCCGCTGAGTGCAGCCAGCGCTCCCCGCAGCTGCCAAGTCCACTTGGTTTTGCCGGATTGCGGCCTCAGAGAGTTATTACCCCCATGCCGAAGATAATATTTTTACCCCACGCCGATATTTGCCCTGAGGGCAAGGTGGTGGAAGTGGCCAGCGGCGTCAGCGTTATCGATGCTGCGCTGACCAATGGTATAGAGATCGAGCACGCCTGCGAGAAGGCCTGTGCCTGTACCACTTGTCATGTGATTGTACGGGAAGGCTTCGATTCCCTGCAGGAGCCCGATGAGCTGGAGGAGGACCTGCTGGACAAGGCCTGGGGTTTGGAGCCGGAATCGCGCCTGTCCTGCCAGGCGATTGTCGAGGAGGAAGACCTGGTAGTGGAGATTCCCAAATACACCATCAACCAGGTTTCGGAAAAGCACTGACCGGCCCGGATAGCGAGGCAGCAAACCTTATGAAGTGGACAGATATTCACGATATTGCCATAGAGCTCAGTGAAGCGCACAGGGATGTTGACCCACTTGCGGTCAATTTTGTTGATCTGCGCCATTGGGTTACGCAGCTCCCCGGTTTTGACGACGACCCGGAACGCTGCGGCGAGAAGATTCTGGAGGCAATACAGGCCGCCTGGATCGAAGAGCGGGAATAGATTGCCAGTGGTGGTGTTGGCTTGGAGTATAAAAGTCGATCAATACCCCGTATAATCCGCCCGCCGCAAAATACGGCGACAAGAAATTGCGTACCCACCGGTGGGTATAGAAGGAATATCAGGGAAGAGCAACTGCGCAGGTTGCTCTTTCTGTCTGTAAGTTCAGTTACGATAACAAAATTTGGAGATAAACATGGCCCTGGAGCGCACCCTTTCCATTATCAAACCGGACGCTGTAGCCAAGAGTGCAATCGGTGAAATTGAGAGCCGTTTTGAGAAGGCCGGCCTGAACATCGTTGCCATGAAGATGCTGCAGCTGTCCCGCGAGAAAGCCGAAGGTTTCTATGCTGAGCACAAAGCGCGTCCGTTTTTCAAGGATCTGGTCGATTTCATGACTTCCGGCCCGGTGGTTGTTCAGGTTCTGGAAGGGGAGAACGCCATCCTCGCCAACCGCGAACTGATGGGTGCCACCAACCCCAAGGAAGCCGCTGCCGGTACTATCCGCGCCGACTTTGCTGAGAGCATCGATGCCAATGCGGTGCATGGCTCCGATTCTGAAGAGTCTGCAACCCGTGAAATAGGCTACTTCTTCAGCGGAGACGAAATCTGCCCGCGCGCCTGATCTGCGCAACCAAACCGCACCGGCCCCGGCAGGGCAGGCGCAGTTCGTACCCGAGGTGAATGCAATGACCCTAGCGCAAACTGAGAAAACCAACCTGCTCGGCCTCTCGGTCGAAAAGCTGGCCGCATTCTTTGAGTCGCTGGGCGAAAAACGCTTCCGTGCGGTCCAGGTGTTGAAATGGATTCACCAGAACGGGGTGGATGATTTTGCTGAGATGACCAATGTCAGCAAGAACCTGCGCCGAAAATTGACGGAAGTGGCCGAAATCCGTGTACCGGACGTGTTGGGTCAGTGGGACTCCGTCGATGGCACGCGCAAATGGCTGATTAATGCTGGCGGTGGCAGTGCCGTTGAGACTGTTTATATACCCGATGGTGACCGCGGTACCCTTTGTGTTTCCTCACAGGTGGGCTGCTCTCTGGATTGCAGTTTCTGTGCCACCGGCAAGCAGGGTTTTAACCGCGATTTGAGTGCGGCGGAAATCATCGGCCAGGTGTGGTTGGCCTGTAAGTCCTTCGGCCAGCTGGAGCCGAAAGGGCCGCGCAAGATCACCAATGTCGTTATGATGGGCATGGGCGAGCCGCTGCTCAATTTCGACAATGTGGTCGATGCCATGAACCTCATGATGGAGGACAATGCCTACGGCATTTCCAAACGCCGTGTGACCCTCTCCACCTCCGGTGTGGTGCCGGCGCTGGACCGCTTGGCGGATGTCACCGATGTAAGCCTGGCGATTTCCCTGCACGCGCCCACCGATGCGTTGCGCAATACGCTGGTACCGATTAATAAAAAGTATCCCATCGCCACCCTGTTGGATTCCGCCCAACGCTATATCGAGCGCATGCCGGATACCCATCGTAAAATGACCATCGAATACACACTGATTCGTGAGGTCAACGATCGCCCCGAACACGCACAACAGTTGGCTGAATTGCTGCGCGATGTACCGGTTAAAATCAACCTGATTCCCTTCAATCCGTTTGAACTGTCCAGTTACCAGCGTGTCAGTAACAATGCTTTGCGACGCTTTCAACAGATTTTGCTGGATAAAGGCTTTACCGTAACGGTGCGCACAACCCGCGGTGGTGATATTGATGCGGCCTGTGGTCAGTTGGCCGGCAGTGTGAATGACCGCACCCGCCGCGCCGAGCGTTACCGGGACGCCGAGCGGCCGGTACGCCTAATGGGTTGATTGCCCGGGCGATCAGGCCGGCTTTTCCGATCTGTTTGTCTCGCACCCCTGAGCAGTGAGTGCGCAGGGCGCAGACCGTATCTCTTGGGGATTGTGCTAACCTGTGACTCCGCTGTATCGGGTCAACAGTAGCCATACGTGAGTCTCTATTTGTGCACAAAAAGGCATCTATATTGCCGAATTTGTTGGCGCATTAAGTGATACGCCTGAATCCCATAATCCCGGCCTTGGCGGTAGGGTGTCTCTTGCTGCAAAGGGTGTATGGACCCACGCTCTCCATGAAGGCGTGGACGGGACCAATCAGGGTGGAATCGGCATGGCGTTGTGTCCCAACCCTGCGCCGCAGAAATCCGGTGATACCAACTGCTGGGTTGCAAAATGGAACTAAAGGGGTACAGGGCTGCAATTGATAGGGCTTTGCGGCAGTATAACTGGGAGACTGATTGGGGTTGAGATCCTTCTGAGTTCGAAACAGCGTACGGGTTCGAGAGACAGATGCAGAGCCTTAGAGCATAGACTGGCGAAGCGGGGGCGGGGTGTCGGCAGTGTTGAATCTTGCGGGTGTCTTTGGCCCTGCGATGAGGTGCTCAACCTGCACCTGCCGCACTGGCCAGTCAGAAAAAATGAAGAATAAATCCATAGGTGATGTTGTGTTCGTTAAACCCCTTGGCCTGCCCTTGGCTGGGCTGATTCTGACCGTGCTGCTGAGTAGCTGTGTAACAACCGGACTGCCGGAGCGCCGGGAAGTCAACCTTGAAAAGGCCCTTGAGACGCATGTTCAGCTCGGGCTGCGCTATTTACGCAATGACAAGAACCGCGAGCTGGCTCGGCACCACTTCAACAAAGCACTGGAACTGGGCGGGAAAAACCCCCTCGCACATCACGGCCTGGCCCTGCTGTACCAGGCGGATGGAGAATTGGGGGTGGCAGAGTCCCACTTTAAAAAAGCGCTGCGCTATGGCGGACAGTTTTCCATGGCGCGTACCAACTACGGGGTATTCCTCTATCAACAGGCTCGTTACAAGGAGGCCCTGAAGCAGTTTCGTCACGCCTCCGGTGACCTGAGCTATAACCGCCGGTTCTTCGCCCTGGTGAATTACGGTCGCACTGCCCGCCGTTTGGGTATGTTGGAAGAGGCCGAGAGTGCCTACGCTCGGGCATTGGCCCTGAATGCCGACCTGCCCGGGGCTCTGCTCGAAATGGCGGAGATGAGGCTTGAAGCCGGTGACTACGCTGCGGCCAAACAGTACCTGGATAAGTACAGTGAGAACAACCGCCAGATTCCCCAGTCCCTGTGGCTGGGTATCCGTATTGAGAAGCGGTTTGGCAACCGGAACAAGGAACTCAGTTACGCGCTTGCCTTGAAGAATTTGTACCCGTACTCTGCGGAGACACTGAAATATCAGGAGTTGAGTGGTAATGACGGATAGCAGTTCCATGCACTGCGACAGTGCCGATGCCATGCCCAGTGCACAGAAGTCCCCCATCTCCCCCGGCAACCTGCTGCGCACAGCGCGCGAGGCTGCCGGCCTGTCCCGCAGGGAACTCTCCCAGCGCCTGTGTATTATCGACAATGCGGTGGAATACTTAGAAGATGACATTTACCAGCGCCAGCCGGAAATGGTCTATGCGCGGGGTTATATTCGCAATATCTGCCGAGAGCTGAGCATCCCCTCTGAGCCGGTGCTGGCGGCCTATGAGGCATGCCGTCCGCAACCGGAAGTGCGCACCGAGGCCCGGCACCTGGAAATGACCCATGCCCTGCGCCCGGCGCGCAGGCGCCCCCAGGGGTTGCTGGCTCTGTTGCCCCTGCTGGCTGCAGCGGGTATTTTTTGGTGGCTGTACGGTGGCCCGGTGTCTATTCCGCAAGTGCGGGTAATGGCATCGCTGACGGAAGGGCAGGGGGTTGCCTCGCCGTCCGGGGAAGTTGCCCAGACAGAAGCTGTGGAGGGATCCGTGCGTGCGACGCCCCAGACAGAGCCTGTCCAAGCCGGGGGAGTGGGCGATCACGGGGATACCGCGGTGGTTTCCGGATCCCCGATCCTGCAAACCGATCTCCCCCAAGCTGAGGAATCTGCGCTGGCCCTATCGTCCGAATTGGCCGCGCTGGACAGGTCACTGCAGGGGCCCCTGCGTCTTCGTTTCGACGAGGATGCCTGGATTGAAGTCAAGGATGCCGGCGGTGTTGTACTGCTGGCGGGCGTTCAGGAGGGCGGGACTTCCAAGTCCCTTGACGGCCGCGCGCCTTTCGAGTTGATGCTCGGCAATGCGCGCGCGACCCACGTTGTCTACCTGGAGAAAACCGTCGATAGCGAACCGATCGGCAACCGCCGCACACGCCGCCTTATTGTCGGCAATTGAGATGGTCATCCCGGTGCGGCAGGGACCTCTGTAGGTTTGTGCCCAATCTCTCTATAATTCCCCCCTCAATTTTCAGCAGCAATACCTCCAGGTCAGCGCTATGCAATTCGAGTCTTCCATTGTCCGCCGCAAGTCGCGCCAGATCATGGTGGGTGATGTGCCCGTCGGCGGCGATGCGCCGATTTCGGTGCAGAGTATGACCAATACTGAAACCTGTGATGTGGCGGCCACTGTGGCGCAGATCCAGCGCCTGGAGCGGGCTGGTGCCGATATCGTACGGGTGTCGGTGCCCAGCATGGACGCCGCTGATGCCTTCGGAGCAATCAGGAAGCAGGTCAGTGTACCGCTGGTCGCGGATATCCATTTCGACTACCGTATTGCCCTGCGGGTGGCTGACCTGGGGGTGGACTGCCTGCGCATCAACCCCGGCAATATTGGTCGCGAAAAACGCATTCGCGCGGTGGTGGACAAGGCCCGCGACCTGAATATCCCCATTCGCATCGGCGTCAATGCGGGCTCCCTGGAAAAAGACCTGCAAAAAAAATATCGCGAACCCACGCCCGATGCGCTGGTGGAGTCCGCCCTGCGCCATGTTGAAATCCTGGACAACCTGGATTTCCAACACTTCAAGGTCAGCGTCAAGGCCTCGGATATCTTTATGGCCACGGCTGCCTACCGCAAACTGGCCCGGCAGATTGAACAGCCGCTGCATCTGGGGATTACCGAAGCCGGCGGTCTGCGCGCGGGCACGGTGAAATCTGCCATCGGTCTCGGTGCCCTGCTGCTCGACGGTATCGGCGATACCCTGCGGGTATCTTTGGCCGCAGACCCGGTGGAAGAGGTCAAGGTGGGCTGGGACCTGCTCAAAAGCCTGCGCCTGCGCACCAAGGGTATCAACTTTATTGCCTGCCCCAGTTGCTCGCGCCAGAATTTTGATGTGGTGAAAACCATGAACGAACTGGAGACGCGCCTGGAGGATGTCACCACTGCATTGGATGTGGCGGTGATCGGCTGTATCGTCAATGGACCCGGCGAAGCGAAGGAGGCGGATATCGGTCTTACCGGCGGCACCCCGAGCCATGCTGTTTATGTCGATGGACAGCCGGATCGAAAATTCAAGAGTGAAACCCTGGTGGATGATCTGGAGCGCCTGATCCGCGACAAGGCTGCGGCCAAGGCCGAGCGAGAGGCGGATATTATCGCCAGATCGCGAGGGACCCTGGCGTCTGCGAAATACTGACAACTATGCGAGATAACAGTAAGGAACGGTATTGAAACAGCTTCGCGCAATACGCGGAATGAACGACCTGCTGCCGGAGCAGTCTCCGGCTTGGCAGTATGTGGAGGCCACTCTCAGCGAGCTCTTCGCCCGCTACGGCTACAGGGAAATTCGCACCCCCCATCTGGAGGCCACACAATTGTTCAGCCGCGCCGTGGGTGAGGCCACCGATATTGTCGAGAAGGAAATGTACACCTTCGATGACAAGAGTGGCGATAGCATAACCCTGCGCCCGGAGGGCACCGCGGGCACCGTGCGCGCGGCTATTCAGAACAATCTGTTGGGCCAGGCCCAGCGCCTGTGGTACTTCGGCCCCATGTTTCGCTACGAGCGCCCGCAAAAGGGCCGCCTGCGCCAGTTTCATCAGTTTGGTGTCGAGGTGTTTGGCATCGAAGGGCCGGATATCGATGCGGAAATCCTGATCATGACCGCGCGACTGTGGCGCCAGTTGGGTATCAGCGAGCATGTCTCCCTGCAGCTGAATTCTCTGGGAAATGCCGCCAGCCGCGCGGCCTACCGCGATGCGCTGGTGGGATACCTGAGCGAGCGCCGCGCGCAGCTCGATGAGGACAGCCAGCGCCGCCTGGAGCGCAACCCGCTGCGTATCCTCGACAGTAAGAGTGCACAAACCCAGGAACTGTTGGCAAATGCACCCTGTCTACTGGATTTCCTCGACGAGGAATCCACCGCGCACTTGACCCGGCTGCGTGAACTGCTGGATGCTGCGCAGGTGAGATACGAGATCAACCCGACCCTGGTGCGCGGCCTCGACTATTACGGCAAGACCGTGTTCGAATGGGTCACCGGCAGTCTCGGCGCCCAGGGTACCGTCTGCGCCGGCGGCCGTTACGATGGCTTGGTGGAGCAGATGGGCGGCAAAGGCACCCCGGCGGTTGGCTTTGGCCTCGGTGTTGAACGCCTGGTGCTGATGCTGGAAACCCTGGGGGCGTTGCCGAAAACCCTGGTCCAGCAGGTGGACGCCTATCTGGTGGCGGTGGGGGATGTACAATCGGCCGCCCTGGCTGCGGCAGAGCAACTGCGTGACGCGTTGCCCTGGTTGCGCCTGCAGGCCCATTGTGGCGGCGGCAGCTTTAAGAGCCAAATGAAGAAGGCCGATAAAAGTGGTGCCGATTTCGCACTCATTATCGGTGAGAACGAGGCTGTAAATGGTCAGATCACAGTGAAATTTCTGCGCTCCGAGCGGTCGCAACAAACCCTTGCGCCGGCGGATCTGGCGGCCCTGCTACAAGGCTGAAGCAAACAGTGAAGAGTGGCGGTGGATTCCGCCCGGAAAGTGAAAAAACAACGGAAAGGCAAATTACGCAATGGCTGAGCATATTACTGAGCAAGAACAAATCGAAACCCTGAAACGCTGGTGGGCGGAGAACGGCAGGGGCATTGTGACCGGTGTGGCCCTGGCTTTGGCCGGTTACTTTGGCTATCAATGGTGGCAGGGCGATCAGCGCGCCAAAGCGGAAGCCGCCTCAGATCTGTACCAGAGTTTTGTGGAGGCCGTCTCCGCCAACAACAACCAGCCGGATAACAAACAGCTGACGACCGCGAAGACGCTCGCCGAGCAATTGAAGAGCGATTTTGGCAGCCGTATTTACGCCAGCCAGGCCTCCCTGCGCCTGGCCGCCATTGCCGCTGACAGCAACAATCTGGAAGCTGCGCAGCAACAGTTGCAATGGGTGTTCGACAACAGCGGTGAGACCGCTTTGCAGTTGTTGGCCAAACGCCGTCTCGCCGCGGTTGTGGCCGCGCGGGGCAATCCGGATGAAGCCCTGGAGCTGGTCGCGGGTACTGTGCCCCCGGCCTTTGCCGCGCTCTATTCCGAAACCCGCGGTGACATTCTGAAGCAGAAGGGGGAAGATGCGAGTGCACATGCTGCCTATGAACAGGCGTTGACCGAGCTGTTGCCGGAGCAGGCTGGCAGTGCCCAGCTTCTGCGTCTCAAGGCCGATAGCCTCGCAGCCGCCAGCGGCGATGGGATGCCGCAAGAGGAGTCAAGTGAGCCAACATCGGGGGGAGAGGATTGATGGGATATCTGAAACACTCTGTGCGGCGCGCGGTGATTGCCGCTCTGGCATTTACTCTGGGCGCCTGCGCCTCCAACGATGAGAAGGAAGAGGTAGAGCCGCTCGAGTTGGTGGAAATCACCTCCAGCGTGTCGCTGCGCGAAGTCTGGTCTGCGGATGTAGGCAGTATTGATGTGAAGCGCTACGCCATGCTGCAGCCGAGCCTGTCCGATGACAGGTTAGTGGCTGCCAGCAGCGATGGCGAAGTCACTGCGTTCGAACGCAGCACCGGCACAACACTTTGGGAAACCGATCTGGATGTGGAACTCAGTGGTGGTGTTGGTGCCGGACTCGGTATCGCCGTGGTGTCGGACTATCGTGGTCGCGCTGTGGCCCTGGATTTGAACAGCGGCAGCGAGCTGTGGAGCTACCAGGTATCCGGCGAGGTTGTGTCTGCACCAGCGGTGGGCTCGGGCGTGGTGGTGCTGCAAACCGTGGACGGCAAACTGGTTGGGCTGGATGCCGGCAGTGGAGAGGAACTCTGGAATTACAATACCAGTCTGCCGGTATTGACCCTGCGCGGTACGGCAGCGCCCGTGATCAGTGGCGGTATGGTCATCGCAGGGCTCGACAACGGCAAGCTGATTGCTCTGGATGCCCGCGATGGCATTCCCCGCTGGGAACAGCGCGTTGCCATTCCCCAGGGGTCCGCGGAACTGGAGCGGGTTGTGGATATCGACGGCTCTCCGGTGGTGCGCGGCGATCTGGTCTTCGCGGCCAGTTACCAGGGGCGTGTTGTGGCCTTGTCCAAGGAGGGCGGTCGCGGTCTCTGGGCGCGGGGTGCTTCCACCCACCACGCCGTGGCAGTGGGCGGTGGCCACGTCTTTCTCAGTGGTGCCTCCGGCAGTGTCTACGCCTACAATGTGGGCAATGGTCAGATCGACTGGAGCAACAACGCGCTGCTGCGCCGTGAGCTGAGTGGCCCAGTGTATTTTGAGGATGTTGTGGTTGTCGGAGATCTGGAGGGCTACCTGCACCTGCTGGATCCCGGCACCGGCCAGTTTATCGGCCGGGAGCAGGTGGATGGTGACCCGATACGTATTCCCATGCTGGTGGACAGTGATCTGTTGTTTGTGCTGTCGGACGACGGCAAGCTGGTTGCTCTGCGCCTCACACGGGGTTAGTCCCCTGAAAAATAGTGTCGGCCAAGAGGGGTTCGCCATTGGAGCCGGAGCCTGAAAAAAGCTTGCCGACAAAATGTATTGACATCGCCCGCCCTGTGCGGGCGATTGTATTTATTGGGCCAAAGCCAGAATCTGTATGTTGCCAGTAATCGCCCTGGTCGGGCGCCCCAATGTGGGCAAATCCACACTGTTTAACCGTCTTACAGGGCGTCGCGACGCTCTGGTAGCCAACTACGCAGGGCTCACGCGCGATCGCAAATACGGTGAAGCCGAAATTGACGGACGCAAAGTGCTGCTTGTCGATACCGGTGGTATTAGCGGCGGGGAAGCGGGGATTGATGCGGTGATGGCGGAACAGTCCATGCAGGCCATCGAAGAGGCGGATATTGTGCTCTTCCTGGTGGATAGTCGCACCGGCCTCACATCGGCGGACGAGATGATTGCCGATCAGCTGCGCATCCGCTCCAAGCCCACCTTCCTGGTCGCCAACAAGGTTGACGGGGTCAATCCGGATATTGCCCTGGCGCCTTTTTACGAGTTGGGCATTGGTGAAGTGTTTCCCACCACTGCGACTCAGGGTCGCGGTGTGCGCACCCTGATGCAGCGCGTGTTGGGAGACCTGTCTGAGCCACTTGAAGCCGCTCAGACTGAAGAGGCCACCGGCATCAAGATCGCCATCGTCGGGCGCCCCAATGTGGGTAAATCCACCCTGGTGAACCGCCTGTTGGGCGAAGATCGCGTGGTGGTCTACGACCAGCCCGGTACCACCCGTGACAGTATCTATATCAACTATGAACGCGATGAGAACCCCTATACCCTGATTGATACTGCCGGCGTCCGGCGCCGCAAGAATATCAAGGAATCGGTGGAAAAGTTTTCCATTGTCAAAACCCTGCAAGCCGTGGAAGACGCCAATGTGGTGGTGCTGGTGATCGATGCCCGCGAGGGGCTGGTGGATCAGGATATGCACCTGATGGGGGCTGTGATCCAGGCCGGTCGAGCCCTGGTGGTGGCCCTGAACAAGTGGGATGGGTTGGAGATAGACCATCGCGATTATGTCAAGGCGGAACTGGAGCGCCGCCTGCGCTTTGTGGAATTTGCCGATGTACACTTTATTTCGGCCCTGCATGGCACCGGTGTGGGCCACTTGTACAAATCCATTGAGGCCGCTTACCAGAGTGCTACGGACAAACTGTCCACCAATCAGCTAACGCGGATATTGCGCTGGGCGGTCAGCGAACACCAGCCTCCGTTGGTCAATGGCCACCGTATCAAGCTGCGCTACGCCCATGCCGGTGGACAGAACCCCCCGGTGATCGTGGTTCACGGCAACCAGACGGAGCAGGTGCCTGCGCATTATGTACGCTATCTGGAAAAGACTTTCCGCAAGGCCCTGGAGCTGCAGGGGACGCCGGTGAAGGTTGAATTTCGCACTGGTGACAACCCTTATGCCGGCAAAAAAAACAAACTGACTGACCGGCAGAAGGCCAAGAAGCGCCGCCTGATGAAGTTTGTGAAAAAGAAAAAATAGATCTGCAGGATACAAGCCGCTGGGTACCACAGCATGCGTGCAGTGCTCAAATGGAATAGGGGCAGTCTCTGTTGTCAAGGCTTCGGCCAATAATACTGGGCAGGAGTATATTAGGGGTTGCTATCGTAGCAGGTGATCCCGCGTGAGGCGGGCATCAGGGAAGACTTCACAAGGAGAAAATGATGCTGGAGCTAAAGAACCCCGCGCTGTTGCGCACCGAGTCGTATATCAACGGTCAGTGGATCAATGCGGATTCCGGTGCAACTTTCGATGTCACCGACCCGGCTACTGGCAAGGTGGTGGCCAAAGTCTCCGACCTGGGCGCGGATGAGACCCGCCGCGCGATTGAGGCGGCCTCCGCCGCCTGGCCCGCCTGGCGGGGCACTCCGGTCAAAGAACGGGCAAAAACCCTGCGCCGCTGGTACGACCTGGTGATTGCCAACACCGATGACCTGGCCAGGATTCTTACCGCAGAACAGGGCAAGCCCCTGTCCGAAGCACAAACGGAAATTGTCTACAGCGCCAACTATATCGAGTGGTTTTCCGAAGAGGCCAAGCGTGCCTACGGGGACGTGATAGCGCCGCCTGCCGGTGATCGCCGTATTGTGGTCATCAAGCAACCTGTGGGGGTCACCTGCTCTATAACGCCGTGGAATTTCCCCTGCGCCATGATTGCCCGCAAGATGGCACCGGCCCTGGCCGCCGGCTGCCCCTTTATCGCCAAGCCCGCCCAAGAGACACCGCTTTCCGCCCTGGCACTGGCGGTACTGGCGGAGGAAGCTGGCATTCCCGCAGGCATCTTCAATATTGTGACGGGTGAAAATGCACCCGCCATCGGCGCCGAGATGACCTCGAACCCGCTGGTGCGCAAATTCACCTTTACCGGTTCCACTGCGGTAGGCAAGCTGCTGCAGGCCCAGTGTGCGCAAACCATGAAGAAAACCTCGATGGAACTGGGGGGGAATGCGCCGTTTATTGTCTTCGATGATGCGCATTTGGACGAGGCGGTGAAGGGGGCGATTATCTGCAAGTATCGCAATGCCGGTCAAACCTGTGTCTGCGCCAACCGCATTTTGGTGCAAGAGGGCGTTTATGAGGCATTTGCCAGTAAATTTACTGCAGCTGTGAATAACCTTACATTGGGTAACGGTTTTGACGGCCATACCGATCTCGGCCCGATGATTACTGCCAAGGCGATTAAAAAGGTGGAGTCACTGGTGGAGGATGCGCTGCAGAAGGGGGCTCAGACACTGGTCGCCGGTGGCCCCAGCGCCTTGGGCGACAGTTTTTATGCCCCGGTGGTGCTCGGTGACGCAAGCGATCAGATGAAGTTGTTCACAGAAGAAATTTTTGGGCCTGTCGCCCCTCTGTATAGATTCTCCACCGAGGAGGAAGCGGTTCGTATGGCGAACGATACGGAGTTTGGCCTCGCCTCTTACTTCTACTCCCGCGATATTGGCCGTATCTGTCGTGTCGCCGAGGGACTGGAATATGGCATGGTGGGAATCAACGAGGGGGTTATCTCCAATGAGATGGCCCCATTTGGCGGCGTGAAAGAGTCCGGCCAGGGTCGCGAGGGTTCCAAATATGGGATCGACGATTATCTGGAAATCAAGTATCTCTGTCTCGGTGGTATCGATCAATAAGCGCAGCAAGGAGTTTAAAATAACCAGCCTGAAATCTACGCATTGTAATGTCTATGGTTGTTGAGCCCATTGCACGGGTGTATTCCTGTTTCGGTGAAAAGTTTGGTGTTCCCCGGCAGCCCCGCCTCGCCGATGCCAGCCGTGCAAGTATTGAACTGCTGCCGCCGGTCAATGTGGCAGATGCGGTGGCGGGGCTGGAGGCAAACAGCCATATCTGGGTGGTGTTCCAATTCCATCGCGCTGCTGGGCACTGGTCTCCCAAGGTGCGTCCGCCGCGTCTCGGCGGCAACAGGAAACTCGGGGTACTGGCCACCCGTTCCCCCTTTCGCCCCAACAATATCGGTTTTTCGGTAGTGCGCCTGTTGGAAGTGCGCACTTCCCCGAAAGTGGAATTGATCGTCGCCGGCGTCGATCTGGTCGATGGTACGCCTGTGGTGGACATCAAACCCTATATCCCCTATGCCGATGCCGTGGATGAAGCCCAGAGTACTTTTGCAGATTCTGCACCGGCACTGACGCCGGTTACCATTCCCGAACCTATTCTGGCCCAGGCCCGGGCTTACCGCGATGGGTGGGGAACGGATCTTGCGAGTTTGATTGCACAGGTACTGGCACAGGATCCAAGACCCGCTTACCAAAAATCGGCGCCAGGGCGGGTCTATGGGATGAAATTATGCAATTTCAATTTGTGCTGGCGCTATACCGATCAGGGCATAGAGGTGGTCTCCCTGACCGAATTGTGATCGCTCCTTCAGTGATGAGTGACAGGTGTGCTCAAGAGTCAGTGGTGAAGAGAGGGTGAACCCGGCAATCACCTGGTTGATCCCCGGCCTGATTGATGGCCGGGTGAATCCTGGCGACCAGGCTAATTTTCGATAGGGAAAGGGGGTTTTCCTTTCCCCGGTTCTCCTATCCTGCGGTGTACTTCAGCCCCATAACTAGAGACCCAGTACGGCCTTACCCTGGATAAAGGTCACATCGACAGGAATATTCGCTTTCGCAAGGCGGTCCAGGTCAGTTTGCAGTTCCGGGCCAATCACGCCCTGCTCAGCGAGCAGGTTCTTGGCCTGCGCGTAGTCGCCATCGCCCTGAATGGTGAGGATCAGACGGGACAGATTGGTCATGGCTTGTTGCATTCGCTCGAAGTCCACGTTGTATTGCCCGGTGGCGGCATCGCGGGTAAAGGCACCCTGGTCTCTGAAGAAGTTGAAACGCACCATATTGGCTTTGCCGTGGGCACTGGCGGCACCAAAGCGAACACTGCGGAAGATTCCGGCAAGGAAAGTGACATAGTTGTCCATCAACTCGCCATCCTCGATCTCCCCCTTCTCGTACAGGCGCGTGACCATATACAGCCCGAGAATATCCGCCTTGCCTTCTTCCAGGGCGGAGGAAGTCTCTTTCAGCGCCTGGCGAACATTCTCGCCACCATTCAGGGTCTTTTTGATCCCGAGCCCGTGGGCCACTTCATGGAACATGGTGTTGGCAAAGAAAGCGGGGAAGGTGATGTGTTTGCGTTGATCCGGAGCAATCAGCACATCGCTGATGGGCACCAGGATCTTATCGAATTTGGCGCGCATGGCATTTTTTAACTGCAGGCGGCGGGTGCCCTTGGCCAGTTGCACTTCTTCATCATTGGGTAGATTGATGGCAATGGTCTTGGAACCGGCATTGCTGTGGCCCGCATAGAACAGCACGTCGTAGGCGTTCAGGTCGGAGTCCGTACCCGGCTTTTCAGACTTGTATTGCGCTTCAACCGGCAGACCCTTCTGCAACTCGGGTAAAAGCGCGGCAAACTTGGCCAGTTTTCCGCTCCAGGCCTTGTCCTTCAACAGGACATAGGATTCGTAGGCGGTGCGGTAGGCAAACAGCTGGTCCTCGTAGTTTTCAATAGGGCCGATCACCACGTCGATCTCGTTTTCCTTCATATCCATCCAGGCCATATCACTGGGACGGAAATTGTCGGTCAGGAGTGCGTCTGCGCGCAGGTTCAGGTAGTGGGCAAACGCCTTGTTCTCGGCTAATGCTGCGGCCTGGCGCAGAATGTCCGCGGCCTTCTTCAGTTCGGCATTGTAGGCATTGTGGTAAGGTATCAGTGCCAGGTTGCCGGTGCTATCGCGACGCACCAGGGAGTAGAGGCCGTCTTTTCCGGGTTGGTTCCAGTCATCAAATTCCTTGCGGGTCATATCCGCCGGATAAAAATTGGCGCCTGATGGTTTTGGCCCGTAACCGACAATAAACGGTTTGTTGCCGTTGAGACGGTCCCAGGGACCGTAGTTAATCTCGGCAAATTTGCGCGCGCGGCCGTCTTCGATATCCGGCAGCAGCACTTCCGCCGGGCCATAGGATTGCAGCCAGAACAACCGATCCATAACTTGGCTGGCATCAATCAGCAGGCCGATCATTTTACGCTGGTTGTCCGACAGTCCGCTCAGGTTCGCGGTGAGCTCTACCGGAACATAAATATCGAAACGCTTGTCTGCGTTTTCCACAGTCTGGCCGCTGGAGGGAGTCACAGTCTCCGACTCGACGATCTGCGCTTTAGCTTCGTCCCTGGAGATTTCCTCAGCTTGCTTATCCTTGGAACAGCCGCCAATAAGTGCCAGTGCCAATAGTGCGGCAGCTATCCTGGTGGACGGAAAGGGAATAGTCATCATCGCTCTGCCTATCATTATCTTTTACCGGCGCCACATTAGTCGGGCTGTGCGAAATTATCAACCGTCAGGAAAGCGGGGCATCTGCCGCCGTTTCTGCCTCGGTGCCGCGCTCTTGTTGTTGAATACGCCAAAGGGTCGCGTAATGCCCTGCCAAGGCCAGCAACTGGGAGTGTGAGCCTTGCTCCACGATCCGGCCCTGTTCCATCACCAGGATCTTATCCGCATCCACAATGGTCGACAGGCGGTGCGCGATAACCAAGGTCGTCTGCTCGCGGGCGATTTCCTGTAGTGAGGCAACAATGCTGCGCTCCGAGCGACTGTCCAGCGAAGAGGTCGCTTCATCGAAAATCATAATCGGTGGCTTTTTCAGCAGTGCGCGGGCAATGGCTACCCGCTGCTTCTCTCCGCCGGAGAGTTTCAGGCCCCGCTCCCCCACCAGGGTATCGATCCCCTGGGGCAGTTGTTGCACGAAATCGGACAGGTGCGCGTGGCGGATTGCGTGCATCACCTCTTCATCACCAGCATCAACCCGGCCGTAACGTACATTTTCCTTGATCGACTGGTTAAACAGTACTGCATCCTGGGGTACAACACCGATGATGCGGCGCAGGGATGCCTGGGTGACCTGGCGGATATCCTGGCCATCAACGCGGATACTGCCGGCACCGGGTTCGTAGAAGCGAAACAGCAACTTGGACAGTGTGGACTTGCCAGCACCGCTGGCACCCACAATAGCGACTTTCTGGCGGGGCAGGACCGAGAAACTGATACCCTTGAGGATCTTGCGGTTGTCCCTATAGCCAAACTGGACATCCTCGAAGTCAATACGGCCTCCATTCACTTGCAGAGTTTGGGCACCGGAGATGTCCGACACGGCCGGTTTCACGGCGAGCAGGGAAAACATTTTTTCGATATTGGCAAGGGCGCCTTTCATTTCCCGATAAACAAAGCCGAGGAAATTCAACGGGATGAAAATCTGCATCATAAAGGCGTTGACCAGCACAAAATCGCCAATACTCATCTGCCCTCTGACCACCCCCGCCGCTGCAAGGACCATAGCGGTGCACATGGCACCGGCGATAATAAAGGCCTGGCCGCTGTTCAATCCGAACAGTGACAGGCGGTTGCTGCGCCGCGCCTGTTCCCACACTGCCAATTCGTGGTCGTAGTGGCCGGACTCGTGCTGCTCGTTGGTGAAGTACTTGACCGTCTCGTAGTTCAGCAGGCTGTCCACCGCCCGGTTACTGGCCTGGGACTCCGCCTGGTTAAGTGCCCGCACAAAGCGCGTTCGCCACTCCGTGGCCACCACCGAAAAACCGATATAGGCGATCACTGCCGCCAGAACCACAACGGCGAAAACGCCGCTGTAGTTCCACCACAAGAGCCCCGCCACCATGGTGATTTCCACCAGGGTGGGTACGATATTGAATACCATAAAGCGCATCAGAAAACCGATGCCGCTGTTGCCGCGCTCAATGTCCCGGGACAGGCCACCGGTGCGCCGGTCCAGGTGGAAATCCAGATCCAGTGTGTGCAGGTGCTGGAAGACCTCCAGTCCCACTCTGCGCTGGGCGCGCTCGGTTACCCTGCCAAAGATGGTATCGCGCAGCTCGCCGAACAGGGTATTCGAAAAGCGTACTGCACCATAGGCCAGGAGCAGTCCCAATGGCAGCGCAACGGCCTGGGCAGTGGCGCCGGCGCTATCCAGGTCATCCACGATGTGTTTGAGGATAAATGGCAGGGTCACTCCGGCGATCTTGGCGCCGATAAGGCATAGAAGCGCCAAAACAACCGCCCGGCGGAATTCCAGCAGGTAGGGCACGAGGGTTTTCAAAGCACTCCAGTGTACTTCATCCAATGTGGCGGTGGACTTGGGTCTGGGCATAGCGACTACCAGCGAGCAAAACGTACCCATTATAAATAGACACAGGCTTGTTTTGCGCGCGAATATTATTCGACAGCCTCACACTGGAAATTGCACTTTTGACCCGACGCTATTTGCGGTATCAGGGGCAATCACCGCAATCAAGCCCTGGATGTCAGGTGTGGTGAGGACGGTGTAGTCGATAACCGCTGTCGGCCGGGCCGCCCGTTTGAGTATGTCCAAGGAATTGCGCAGGAATTGTTTTTTCCGGATGCAGATAACAGGAGCGAGCTTCTGCTGCGGTTACTGATCTGCCTGGTAAACGGATGGAAGGGGGCTTACGGAACAGGTAGCTGCTGCTGGCTATAGGAGGAGCCTGGCCCTTGTTAACCAAGTGACTCTGCGCAGCTGCTGCAGTGCATTAATGGTGCAGGTCAAAAACGAAATGGGCAGCCTGTTTATCGTGGATACTTAGCAGCCCCGGATAGTTGGCGTGTATCTATTCCAATAAGAGAAAGAGCAACGACTTCCGCCTCGCCTTGGCGTCTATTATTAAACCGGCAACCGGACAGGTTAAGGGCGGCTGGTCACAATACAGACAATAATGAGCGAGGGAAGCGATGAACCCGGAAGAGCGATACGAGACTATAAAAGGCCTGCAGCCTTTGGAGCTTCTCTATAAGAGGGAGGCTGAAGAGGCTGACAAGGTTTTCCTGCGGCAGATGTACCAGCGTCAGTGGCGGGACTACACCTGGGGCGACGTGATGGCTAGGGCCAGACGGATAGCGGGCTTTCTGCGCAGTCAATTTAATCCCGGAGATCGGATTGCCCTTCATGCCAAAAACTGTGCTGACTGGGTGATCGTGGATGTGGGCATCATGTTGGCTGAAATGATCAGTGTCCCCCTGTATCCAGGCCAGTCCGCCTCTTCCATGTCCTATGTATTGCAGCACTCGGAATCTAAACTGCTGTTCTGTGGGGCTACGGATAACCGGGAGGCTCTGCTGGCGGTGGTGGATTCCATCCCCACCGTGGCTATACAGCGCTGTGAAATTCACTGTGACCAGGAACTGGAAACGGTAATCAGCTCTAATGCCTCTTTCGATGAAAATCCGGTATATGATAAGGATGACGTTTTCACCATTATGTATACCTCTGGGACCACAGGTCATCCGAAGGGCGTGATGCATGCTTGGTCATCGGTGATTTTTGTCGCGCCAAATATGGTCAAAGGGTATGGTTACAATGAGTCGGACCGTTTCTTTTCCTATCTCCCTTTGGCCCACGCGGCAGAGAGAATCCTGATAGAATTTCACAGTTTGTACTCGGGAACACCCGTGTACTTTCCAGAATCTCTGGAAACCTTCCTTGAAGATCTGCGGCGTACCCGTCCCACGATGTTTTTTTCGGTCCCCAGATTGTGGGGCAGATTTAAGCAACAGGTTGATCAAAAAATTCCACCCGCAGTGCAGAGCATTGCATTGCGTATACCCGGCCTTAGTACTTGGTTTAGGAACCGGGTACGCAGCAGCCTGGGATTGGATCAGGCGCGACTGCTGGTGACAGGGGCATCGCCAACGTCGGTCGAGTTATTGCGCTGGTATCACCGTATGGGGATGAAGCTGGCAGATGGCTACGGTATGACGGAAAACTTTATCTATGGCTGTATTGCGCACAGGGATGAAGACCCTGTGCCGGGCACCGTAGGGAAACCTCAGCACAACTGTGAGTTAAAAATTTCCGCCCAGGGCGAAATACTGTTTAAAAGTGATTCTTTAATGAAGGGATATTATCGGGAGCCCGAGAAAACTGCAGAAGTTATTCGCGATGGCTACTACCATACCGGGGACTCCGGTTTTATTGATGAGAATGGGCTGCTGCATGTTACCGGACGTATTGCCGAATCCTTTAAAACCAGTAAAGGGAAGTTTATCCAACCCAGTTGTCTGGAGGGAGCCTTCGGCAATGAACCGCTTCTGGCACAGTGCTGTGTGCTTGGGCATGGAATGGATCAACCGGTGCTGCTGGCAACTGTATCTGAATTGGCAGAAACACTTCCGCGAAAAGAAATTAGCGCCCGGCTGCTGCGGCTGCTTGGTGCTGTGAATCAGCGCTTGTCGCACCATGAACGAATTAAACTTGTTTTAATTGGCAAGGAGGAGTGGACACCGGTAAATGGCTTGCTTACCCCAACGATGAAGATTAGACGCAAGGTGCTGGAAGCGCGTTACCAGCCATTGCTCAAGGCGTTTGCGAACAGCGAGGGAATTATCTGGGAGCCGCTGGGTAGTGCCAGCCAGCAAGAGGGGAGCGCCACATTGGAAGCTGTTGTCACCAATCCTGTAATCAAATAAGTCTTCCATGACCTATTTGATCATTGGGTGAATAATAAACCTGTATAATCAGTGGGTATAGCTGAGGCAGTTATTTGCGCTTCCGTTGCGCCCAACCTGGATACTGTCTGCAGAGCACTCAAAATCATCATTGAATTTGCAACCCTCCATTTTGCAGGCGCCGACACCGGCGGTGCGGGCGCTGCTGGTGTGCTTTGCGTTGGCGAGGAAGGTATCGCAATCGGGGTCTGCACCATTGCCGATTGTGATGGCTCTGGCGTGGCAACCGTCATTGGCATTGTAGGCGCACTGTGTAACGGCACACTTGCTGACTTCAGGCATATCTGTCGCAATAATCATGGTTTTCTTCTCCTGGTTAGTCAGTTGGAGACTAGTCTAGCCAGATTACAAGTCAACGAAAAACAGTAGTATTTGTGTGGAATTAAGCCGATTACGCTGGTTCAAAAAAATAGCGGGTCTAACCATAAACGATAAAAATCACGCCAGTGGTGAAGCTCGGAATGTACTCTACCTGCCCCTTTGTTATGTTCATGGCTATTCGTCACCCAAATAGTGCCGGGCTTGCCTGATATTCGAGGGCGTTTTCACACCAGAATTCTTTATGCAATGGTGGGGTGGATAATCTGCATAGGGCTGTTCATAGCGGGCATTTCGGCGATGAAAATTCCCTGCGGTTTGAATGGGCCATTGAAAACACCAGACCCGAATTTAAAGATACCACCATTCTGGGAAATGGCCCCTGAAAATCCTTATTGACGAATTGTTATTTTGGCAAGTGGCCAGTTCCATGGAGGGGTGGTAGTGCGTGTTTCAAGGGTATGTTCGGTCGGCTTTAATGGGGTAAATCACCGACATCACCCTATCCATCTGTTTGTGAGAGGTCGATGAATTTTGATTCAGGAAAACAGCGGGATGGCACTGAAAGGGGAAGTGGGGTTAAAGGCTTCACTAAAATCAGAGGGGGGCAGTTGCCGCCCCTCCGATCCCGTAGGTTTTATTTACTGCTGTGGATGACCGAGCCCCTCGTGAGCCGCATTGAGAATGTCTCCATTATCCGCGTCAATCTCCCAGGAAAAGGTACCGGCGAGCCCGCGCTGGCGAACATATTCCGCCTTGGTTTTAGCGGATTTGCCATTCTCATAGGTGATCAGTTCACCTGTACTGGCTTTCCATACGTAAGGCGACTTCGCTGTATCGTCATAAACTGCACTCCAACCGTTTACGCCTGAACTATTGGGATCACCCCCCAGCATTTCTTCCACTACGCGGAAGTAGTCCACAACGCCAGCCTCCCAGTGACCATTGCTCATCGTCAGCGAGATGGGGCCATTCCCTTTTCCGGAGAAGGGGTCTTGAGAGGTCATATTGGAAACCCCTTTCCAGCCCCGGCCATACATGGCCACACCCAGCACCAGCTTGTTGGCGGGGACACCTGCAGTGAGAAGATTGGTGACAGTTTCATCACCGCTGAATCCCGGATGAATAGCGTTGCCTGTCGGGTAAAGTCCGGCATGGTGGCCCAGATCTTCGCTCCAGGCGCCATAGTAGTCGTAGCTCATAGCAAAGATGTAATCCATGTAGGGGCTGGCCTGAGAGTAATCAATCTTGCTGATTTTGGCGGGTGAAACACCCACAGCACTGGTCAGCTGATAGTCGCGACCGGTTTCTGACTCAAGGGCATCCAGGGCTGTGCGTAAGTCTTTCATCAGGGTGACATAGGTCTCGCCATCCGATTCTTTGCCAAGATCGGCGTTGGCACCGCCGCCACCTGGATATTCCCAGTCAATATCCACACCATCAAAGAAAGTATAAGTTTTCAGGAATTCAATCATGGAATCCACAAATACGTTGCGGTTGGCTGCATTATCGAAGTAATAGAAAGGATCAGAAAGTGTCCAGCCGCCCACGGAAGGTAGAATCACCAAATCAGGATTCGCCAATTTAATACGGCGCAGCTGGTTAAATACACCTTTATAGTCCTGGGCATCATTGTCACTAGGATAGAGTTTATCCAGTGCTGCGTATGTATCGTGCACCGTTACTTCGAAATCCTGTTTTCCCTGACAGGATTGCTGCAAGGCACTATATCCACTGGGGTTGGCATCCTGCAGACTTTGGTTTGGTCCACAAATAGGGATAAAGGCGTAGAGCAGGTGGGTCAAATTGGAGGCAGGTATCTGGGCGGGTTGATAATTTCTGCCATATATGCCCCACTCGACAAAGTAAGCCCCAACCACAGAATTTGTTGTGTTGTTATAGGGCTTATGCTTTCGCAAACCCGGTGAAGCATAATCCGTTGGCAGTGGAGTTTCGCTACTGCCCACTACGCCGCCTCCCGCACCACCAACAGAGATGGTTTTGACATCACTGGCGGTAGAGCCTGCTGCATTGGTCAACAGCACCTGAAGGTCGTAGCTGCCCTTCGCAAAGTTCACGGTGCAACTGCCGTGCTGCGCATTGTTTCCATTCACAGTCAGGGTGTTGTTACACACTTCTGAGCCATTAGACTCCAGTGCCCAACTGGACCCATTCACACCCCACCACATATTCCATGAGACCGTTATATCCCCCGCCGACTGATTGGTATCCATCCAGGCGATAACAGGTTTGGCGGGAGCATCACCAAGCTCAGGGTCTGGGGTGGGCTGAGGGTCCGGTGAGGTTCCATCCCCTGAAACCACATTCACTGTCTTAACAGCACTTGTTGAGGACCCTGTTGCGTTGCTGAGAACCACCTGTAACTGGTGAGTGCCAATAGCAGGGGCAATGGTACAACTGGCCTTTTGGGCATTATTGCTATTTGGAGTTAAGTCACCTGAGCAAACCTGGCTGTTGTTCGACATTAAAATCCAAGAGGTGCCATTTTCACCCCACCACATATTCCAAGTTACTGGAATGGCAGTACCTTCCGTATATTCTGTGGGCATCCAGGCAATAGCCGGCGCACCTGGTGTCGACCAGGCATTGACAGAACAGACGGATATGATGAACGCCACTATGAGCGGACGGCAATTTTTCTTTTGCATGTGACCTGTACCTTTATTTTAGTGTGCATTTTTTGGATAGGCTTGCCCGGTACGGCATTGGATGCCAGGTGGTATGAACGGAAAGCCATTGTAAAATTATTGGTCAAACTGTCAATTTTGTACTCGTTATTAATCGTAAAAATACTCTAAACAATGCATAAGCAGGGTTCTGTAAACTGGTTCTCATGGAGCCAGGAAAAAAAGAAAATGGCGTTAAAAATTGGGTAGCCGTTCAAAAGAGGCAGCTTGTCGGTTTTAAAAGCCTGAGCGCCCTATCCGGTCTGGCTCCCCAATGATTAATAGGAGGCGCACAGGAGGGGGAATAGGTGTGTAAAAGTCCGGGTTGAATAGCGCTTATTTCTCTTTGCTCGAAGAGTGACAGTGCGAACTGGTCTTCCAGAGCATGAGTAACAGCTCCTTGTGCTCGCCGGGCAAAGTGATCCTTCCCTCAACTCTGAAACCGATTTTTTTCAAAAGCTTCAGCGAGGGTGTATTGCCGGGCAGAGTGATGGCGGCAATGCGCTCCAGCCCGAGTTGTTTCTGTGCGTACTGCATGACCCCTTGCGCGGCTTCCAGGGCATACCCCATACCGCGATACTGAGGCAGAAAAGCGAAGCCAAGATCCACAACCCTCAGGCCTTCGCGCTTGATCAGCCCGCAGGTACCGATAGCGGTACCTTCCTTCAGCGCCACTTTATAGAGGCCGACATTGTGCTGGCGGTACATGGTGACAGGGCCATTACGGATATAGATGCGCGCCTGTTCCAGATTGCGTACACCGCGGTCACCGATATTTTGCAAAAAATCCGCGTCGTTGAGCAGGTTGAGAATCAGGTCTGCGTCATCATCACAAAGTTCATGCAGCACCAGATTGGGCGTTTTGAGTTGAAACATGTTCGGTGTGTACAGTTCCGATGGCTGGGCACTTATATTGCCTGTGGGCTCAGCGTTTGGCGAGCGCTCGGTGCAGGCACTGTTGGAATTGCCAGTGCGGGAGATCGACGGGAAATGTGCCCCCAGGAGAGGAGGCACATGCGGAAACGCCAGCGACGGCGTCAGAAGTGGTATGTGACGTTGAGAGAAGCAGATTGGGTGGTCGGGCGGGAGGTCACGTTGGCGCCCAGAGCAAGGGATTTCGCTGCCTGCCAGTGGATACCGGCAACCAACCCCATATCCTCTTCAAACAGGCCCCGCACTGGAGTAGCTTGGCATCGCACTCATATTGCCTTCCAGGGATTTAACGCCTATCTCAAGGGTGTCCTCCTCGGTACCGGTGGTGTCCTGGTACCACACCTGGGCGTAAGCGTTGATGGTGCTCCAGCTTTTATTGGCAAAAGCACCAAAGCGCAGGGTGGTGTAGCGGCGCTCCTGATCACCGTAACGAATTCCCAGGGGGTCCAGCTCAGCACCGCCGAGGTTGGTATAAGTGAAGCCTTCGATGGCATCCTCGGTATAGCCGTCCACTTCTACGGTTGACCTGGTTACGCCGACGAAGGAGCCGAACTGGAAACTGGAATTGCTCAACAGGTTTGCACCGGCAGTCAGGCTCAGGGCCAGATTCTCACCGGAGGTCTCGCCTTTCAGTTCGGATTTGAAGCTGTCACCGAGGGCCAGGGCGCGATTGACCTGATCATAATCAACGTCGGTCAGAGTGGCGCTTCCTTCTACGAAGAAGATATCGTGGTGAAGACGGCCAAACAGGCTGTAATGTGTTGAGGTTGACTCGATATCAGAGCGGGTGTTGTCCAGATCGATATTGGATCGGCTCAGGGCAAAGCCCAGTGCGGCATTGTCGCGCAGAGCGTAAGTCAAACCGATTAGACTGGTGTTGCTGTCACCACTGATATCAGCGGTAAAACCATTGTCGTAATCGATGTTGCCAAATACACTGCCCACGAAGACACCGGTCTGGGCTTGGCTGTAGCGTACCCCGGCCAAATTTTCTTCCAGGCTGTTGAGGTGCATGTGCGCTGACTGGGCACCGATGTCCGGCAGCTGGCCGGCAACTTGTGCCGCATTGACAATGGCGGTGTAGTAGTCGGCGAGTACCTGTTGGCCAACCTGGGTTGGGTGTACGCCGTCATTGAAGATCAACTGGTGGGCGTCTGCGGTCTCCTGACGGATTCCGTAAACCGGGTGTTCGATACAAGCACCGCCGCTGCTGTCGTAACAAAACCGATTCTGCTCGACTTCCCCGGACAGACCCTGCAGACCGGCGTTATCCAGGATGACTTTGAGCAGGTCCGCTTGATCTACCATCAGTACTCCATCGATGTCCCTGGCAGTGGCGAGCAGGTTGGTGTTAAAGGTTTCAGCGGCGGCATTGGCCTGAGCCAGGATCGTATCAATCGCCGCTGGCAATTGCGCGTCGGCTTCTTCCTGGGTTATCAGGCCGGCAGCAACCGCGGCGCCCAGCTCAGAGGCAGCTTTTTGAGAGGCGAGGGCGTAACTGGCCGGGGTCTTGCTGATGTCCGGCACATTGGATACCAGGATATAGTTGGCGCCGGCGTCGGACAGCATGGTCGAGGCCAGGTCGATATCTGCGCTGAATGCTTCTGGGGTGGTCGTCCCTGCTGCAACGCTGGCGAAGCCGTTGAGCAGGTCGTTGCCGCCCCCGTTCACCCAGTAAGCGCCCTGGAGTCCACACTGCCGAGTGTGCTCTCCAGGTAGCCCAGGCCCAGGGGGTGTGGATTACCGGTGGTGCCGGAGCCGGCAATGAGGGTGGCCGGGGCCGCATCTATTTTGTCTGCCAGTTCGTAGTAGAAATTCGCCGAATCGGTATCACCGGCAGCCGCAAATTGGGCTGTTGTGGCGCGCAGTTGGGCTGACGTTGCAGGGTCATCTATTGCCTTGAGCACGTAACCCAGCTGTTCCAGATCCGGGTAGAGGCCGGTTTCGGTCTCCTGGGTGGGGTCTGGTAGCAGGGCGCAGGCAAAGTTGTGTTTGTTCGGGTCGTAGGCCAGTCCTTTGGTTGCGAGATATTCAAAGTATTTTTTGGTGCCGACAATGTTCATCAGGACATCTGCAGCCTAATGGCCACCCACGGCCCAACCGGTTCCGACATTTGGCACGGCAGCTATTACCTGGGCTCGTGCGGCGGGCACAAGTGTCTCCTGGCTCAGGTTTGGGTCCGTCAGGTCGATAGCGGGGAGACACAGGGACAAACCGGCACAGGATGGGTTTACAGCGCCCAGCCCCAGGTTTTGCGACAAAATACTGATGGCTGCTTCACGGTTGTCACCACCGCTGGTAAAGACATCGTAGTTCCCTACGTCGGTCAGGCTGTCGCCAAAAGCAATAACCTGAGTGAATGCGGATTCCTCTGCGAATGCGAAAGCGCTGGTTATGGTTGTAAGTGCTATCGCCGCCGCGAGGCTGCGCTTGGCGTTGGGTATGGTTTTCTCCTATTCGCCGGTAACTGCATACCCGCGAAAACATCGGGAGTCGCCCAGGGCAAACAACAGGGCGTGCGCTTTTATTCTTCCTGTGCCTCTGAGAAGCTTGGCAATACTAGCGGATGTGACCTGGACAATAAAATAGGTCACGGGCAAAAAAGTGGCTATCCGGTCACTTTGTATAGAGACCAGCCTACGAGAGATACAGGATAAAAAGGCCGTAATAGTATTGGGTTATCATTTTTAGGTAAAAATACCAAAGCCCGGATGATTCCTGTTTCATGGCGCGATTGACAGGTTGTGGCCACCAAGGTGTGCATAGGCACCGACCAATGCCGCGTATGGTATGGGAGACTTGGCGGTTTAATGAAAATAGGCGGGTTTTCTACCCGTGTAGATGTTGGCCGTTGAAGTTGCAAAGGTTCGTGAATTTTTATGCACAATCTCCCCCGAAAAATCAAGGTCCCTGTAGAGGAAGTTCAGATAAGTGCGGTGCGTGCCCAGGGGGCCGGCGGCCAAAATGTCAATAAGGTTTCCACCGCTATTCACCTGCGATTTGATATCCGTACCTCCTCGTTACCTGGGGAGGTCAAGCAGCGTTTGTTACAACTGCGGGATCGACGTATCTCCGCCGAAGGTATAGTGATAATCAAGGCCCAGCGATTTCGCACCCAGGAAAAGAATCGCACAGATGCCATTGAGCGCTTGCAATGCCTGATTGAAACAGTCTTGTCAGTTCCAAAACGGCGAATTGCCACCAAGCCAAGTCGCGGAGCAAGGGAGAGGCGTTTAGAGCGTAAAAGCAGGCGTTCCAAGCTGAAGCTGACGCGCGGAAAAATTCTGGATCAGTAAACACCATTCATTCACCAAGCTAAAAGTTAGGCCGGATGGCACAATTTATGGATGATCATCAGGCTCCCCTGAATCCGGCGGGCCGGCTGTTGTAGTACGTGAGTGAATTAATAAGCTGCTGTTAAAAGGTCACTGTTTCTCATTCTCGAGAAAAAGCATTGCGAGGCGTACCGGTTTTGAAAGCTTTTCCTGGCCAAGCGATTTCAGGGAACCACTTTTTTGTTCAGCGCCTATTGATGGTGTGTGATATACAGAAAAAGCAGTCTTGGCATGGTGGGCCAACCCCCTTCCAAGCCGCTTGGTTTACATGGGATCTGAAACGTACTCATAAGGGAGCATGGAATGGGCACCTGAAGCAGAGGCAGTGTCTATAAGGCAAAGTGGAGGTTGTGCCCCAAACTATGGATGGTACGGTGACCTGGAGAGCGCCGCCTGATATTCCGCCTGGTGCTGAGTCAATTCGAACCTCAGGTTGTCAATGTCGATACCCAATTTTGTATGACGTGTTTTGAGGCGTGCAATATCTGCCGGCAAACTGATACGCTCGTCCCTGGAAGCTTCATTACCGATTAGTCGCGCGCCTTTTTCTGTCAGGTCGTCCAAGAGATATTCCCGCTCCAGTTCCAGGTCGTGAATGGTGTTTTCCAATGACTGCACTGCACTGTGCGCCGTAAAAATAGCGCGGCCGGTGTTGTAGCCGCGCAGGGAAAGCCCTTCAAGGTCCACTGGGCAAACGCCCTTGTAGTTTTCTCCGGCGCGGCCTTCAGCGAATCCGCGGAGCTCGGTACAATAGACCTCCAACCCGAATGGCACTAAGTTAAGCTCTAGCAGGATGGCCATATTTTCTAATTCTGTCTCTGCTTGACGATCTGGGTTCAGTCAGTAATGGGTAAATTTTTATCCTTCTCTTCACGCACCGTGGTTCGACCCTGCCTGGTCGGTTGCTTACTACAACGCTCACGACAAGATCGCAAAGACGATCGAGGTCGCTATTATCTCTTCTCCGATCACTGACAAACATCTGCCAGAGCTGCAATGTATGTTTAAAGTGGAATGGGGTGTGTGTTCAATGAGCCGTAAGGGAAATTGTTGAGGCAATGCACCGGCTGAGCGTTTTTTTAGTAGCCTGAAGCGGGAATGGTTAACGGGAAACCTCTATCCGACAAGGGAGGATGCGATAACAAGCGTGAGAGCCATTATCATTTATTACAACTCACGCCGAATTCATACAACACTGGGGGATGTGACCCCTATCGAATTTGAGAGGTGTGCTTAGCGAGGGCGCCCGGTTAGACTTGGCCATTAACACCGGTAAATGACCAATTTTACTTGACTACCCAGATTCAGTACGTTAGCTTTGAAGTTAAGTGGGGTACAAATACTGCGTGCTTTCAGGTTTTTTTGGAAAGGGAAATCAATAATAACCAAAATGCGCCCAACAATGTTTGGAAGCGTGGGGGAAGGGAAGATTGTGACAGTTGTTGAAGTTAGCAGAATTCGTAAAAGTTACAAAGGTGACCACGAGGTAGTGAAAGGGGTTTCCTTCAGTGTCAATTCCGGGGAAATTTTTGCTTTTTTAGGACCCAATGGTGCAGGTAAAACCACCACCCTCAAAATGATCACCGGATTGATCCTGCCGGACAGCGGCACTATCTCCATCAACGGTCGAAATATTAAAGCTGGCTCAGCTGTGCTGAAAGAACTCGGGTCGGTACTTGAAGGCAATCGCAATCTCTACTGGCGGATGACCTCATTCGAGAATCTGGTGTATTTCAATGTCCATAAGGGTACATCATTGAGTGAGGCGCGGACGACGGCCGAGGAGCTACTGGTCAAGTTTAATCTTGAGGAAAAGCGCAGTGTCCAGGTGCGCAATCTCTCTCGCGGGATGCAGCAGAAACTTTCCATTGCCATCGCCATGGCCCACAAGCCCAAACTTCTGTTACTTGATGAACCTACCTTGGGGTTGGACGTGCAGGCGACCGTGGAGGTTATCTCGTTGATGGAGCAACTCAAAGACGAAGGCATCGCCATTGTTTTGACAACCCATCAATTGGATGTCGCCCAGCGTCTATCTGACCGCATCGCTATCATCGAAAAGGGTGAGATCATCAAAGAAAGCGACAAAGATGCGCTGATAGAGGAGTTCGCTCAGAATGCCTACCAGATTGACCTTATGGAAGTAATGAGTAAGGAAAAGGCGGCATTGCTGAGGCAAAAGTGCGGTGCCGAGGTCAACGAGAAGTCCATCAAGGTGGTCGGTGGTTCATCGGTACTGTATGAGGCATTGGCATTGATGCAACCCGATGAAATCAAACAGATTGAGCGAGTTGAACTGGATTTGACTCAAATTTTCTTGCGCCTGACAGGAGATACCGTAGATGTTTAGTCTCCTCTATGTCGAATTTTCTCGGGCGTTTCTGACTTTGTTCCGCTATCCGGCCAATTTCATTTCCCACCTGTTCATCAACATATTCATGTTCTATGGTTTGTTTCTCGGTGCATCTTTTATGTCGGGGAGGAATTCATTTGGCGATACGCTCGATACCTTGGTGGTCGGCTATACGGCCTGGGTTATGGTCAACCGCACCTTCGCCAGAACGCCGCAATCCATTGAGGCAGAAGCGGCGACTGGGGTACTGGAAAGTATCTTTTTGTCCCGCTACAACACCAGTTTTGTCTATATGATCAGGGGCTTTGTCGAAGCTATCATTGACATGGCGATGATCATAATTCTCATCAACGCTATTATCTGGCTGACCAACAGTAACATCGCCTGGACAGGTTTTATCGCGTTTCCTGTATTGACTATATTGTTCGCCTCCATCGGCTGTTCGTTGATGGCAGGTGGTTTTGCTTTGCAGTGGAAGCGAATCAGCGCGATCTTGCCATCAATCCAGTTTGTTTTGATGTTTTTGATGTTCGCGCCATTTGAAACTTGGTATGAGCAGGGCAATCTGCTTGTGATGCTGCTGCCCATGGTGCCTAGTGTGGTGATGATGCGGGAGCTGATGGTTTATGACATGGTCTTCAATGTTGATTTGGCGATAATGGCTATGGCCAATGGTGTCATTTACTTGACTGCGGGTTTGATTATCTTTCACAAGATGGTGATGCGAGCGCGGAATAATGGCCTTGTGGGGGGGTACTGATTTAGTTTGGTGCAGAAAGTTTCGTGCTTAGGGCATAATCGTGAGTTCATTGCCTTTTCGATTACTCATGAGACAGTGCTCCACCAAAAGTGCCGGTTTCGGAATTTTACGAATCTTTTTCGTGGATCGCTGAAAGGGTCAATATAAGATTTTTTTTACGTGTTTTCCGCAATTCTAAAATACATTCTCAAGAAATTAATTTCTTGGCCTGGGTGAGTTGCGAGGGTACGCCAGGATTTCATCCCGATAGGATAAATAAATAAAAAGCACCAGGGGAAGCGGCGGTAACAGTAATTTTAGCTGGATTTGCAGCGCTAGTTATAGCAGGGAATGGCTCCAGGGCTAGCCTTTTGGGAGGTTAGCTTATTGGCACATTCTTTTAAGGGGAAAGCAATTTCGCGTTCCTATAATGCATATTTTTACCTTGTAGCATATCAGCTGCGTATCAATTACATATTTGTTACATAAAAACTATACGAGGGGTCGCTATGTTCGCAGAGGCTGAGAATATCACTTTTAAAGTGGTGATAAATCACGAGCAGCAGTACTCGATTTGGCCGGATAGGCGTGAAAATGCGCCAGGATGGCAGGATGCCGGCTGCTCGGGCAGCAGGCAGCAATGTTTGGACTTTATCGCGGCGAAGTGGACAGACATGCGCCCGGCAAGTTTACGCAACGCACAGGCCATGTTTGATGCGAAAGCTGCTGAAAAAATATCAGTATCGATAAATCATGAATAATACAGGCAGTAGTAGGCAACCTGGTTGGTTTACCTTTTTTGAGCGAAAGCCTGACGCCAAGCTTCGATTGTTCTGTTTTCCTTACGGTGGCGGTGGTCTTAGTGCGTTTTCTGACTGGGCGGCATCAATGCCGCCTGGCGTAGAGTTGGCTGTGATGGAGCTGCCTGGCAGGGGGCAGCGGTTCAGTGAACCGCTGATGCATGATATGTCGGTAATCATTGAGCGAATGGCAAATGAGTTCATTAGTTATATCGACAAGCCTTACGTATTTTTCTGTCACAGTCTAGGAGCATTTTTAGGTTTTGAACTGATGCAGGCGTTGCGTCGCAGAGACGTGTCCTTGCCAAAACTATTTATGGTGGCAGGGATGCGAGCACCCCAGTTCGAGGTTGAAAACCAGCTCCATAGTCTTGATGACGATGCCTTCTTGATAGCGCTTGATCAATACAATGGGACGCCCGCAAATATACTGGCTAATCGTGAGCTGATGAATCTTTACCTGCCCATTTTCAGAGCCGACTTTTCCTTGTCTGAAAAATACCAATACAGGCCCTCAAAACCATTCAATTTGCCGTTTATATTTATGGGCGGGAGAGATGATCATACGGTTAGGGAAGTAGAGAGTGACGGCTGGCAGTTACACAGTGAGCGGCCGATTGTGCAGAAGTTTTTTCCGGGTGATCATTTTTTTCTTTTCAATGAGGGAAAGACAGCAGTGCTGAGCACATTGGCAAGTTCGCTACGCCAGGTGATGGCCGATGGATTGTTACCAGAATGGTCAGTCTCGGCTTGAGCGATAGCAAAACCATCCGTCATGGACTCTGTAGCGGCTTTAATCCATGGATTGACGGATGTGTGCATACGGATAGGTTATGAACCAGCAAGACTTCATTGACCCCGCTGCAAATTCGGCGCAACACTGTCTGAATTTTGATAACACGCTGACGTTACATCAGGCAGTTGAGAGAGCAGTAGCGCAATACGGCGCGCGCACCGCAATTAGGTCCGGCGAGCAATGCCTCACTTTCGAGCAGTTCAATCGCCAAGCCAATCTGATGGCCCATGAAATGGTCAGTCGCGGCGTCGGGCCAGGCGACAGGGTTGGCGTTTATCTTGATCGGAACCTGGATAATTATCTGGCCCTGTTGGCAGTCATGAAAACTGGTGCCGCCTACCTGCCACTAGAACCTTCCCTACCCGAAGAAAGAATCAAAGCCATTGCCGAGCAGGCGGAAATGGCACTGGTTGTCAGTCAGTCGAAATATCTGGATCTGGCCGTACATTTGTCGGATAACATTTATAACGTTGAGCGACGGCAGCTGTTGAAGCGCCATAGCGATGAAAACCTTGAAGTTTCAGTTGCACCTTCTCATCTTGCCTACATGATTTTTACTTCGGGCTCGACGGGCTCACCCAAAGGGGTTGCCGTTACCCATGCCAATGTGATATCGATGTTGTACGCCATGCGGGCGATCGAAGGGATAGAAGACAATGAGTGCTGGCTGGCGCTGGCGACGCTAGCGTTTGATATATCGGTGACTGAAACTTTCTTCCCTCTGGTATTCGGTGGTGAACTTGTTATCGGTCACAAAGAGTGGGTATTTGAGCCTGAAAAAATCCATAGGGTGGCACTACAGCATAATGTCACCATGATCCAGCAGACCCCATCTGCCTGGAAGCTGATGATGGCACAACGCTGGCCTGCATCCCTCAAGGTTAAAATGATCTGTTGTGGGGAGGCGCTCGGCACTGAGCTGGTGCGGGAGCTGGTTCCCCATGCGCTAAGAATCTGGAATTGCTACGGACCGACCGAAGCCACCGTTTACGCAAGTTATTTTGAGATGGACCTTGAAAAGACGGTAACTTTACAACCCGGTGGTGCCGTGCCAGTCGGTAGGCCAATACTGAACTATCAGCTTTATGTGCTGGATGATCAGCTACAACCGGTTGGTCCCAACGATATCGGTCAGTTGTATATTGGTGGGGCCGGAGTGGCCAGTCACTACTGGCGCAATCCAATCCAGACGGCTGAAAATTTTATTCCTGACCCCTTCAGTGGTCGACCCGGTGCCCGAATCTATAATACCCGTGATCTGGTCAAGTTCGATGCCGACGGCGCCATTGTATATATGGCCCGCAGTGATAAACAGGTAAAAATCCATGGTTACCGGGTGGAACTTGGCGATGTGGAGTCGGTTCTTATCCGCCATGAAAAAGTCAACTTTGCGGTGGTGGCGGCCGTAAATGTAGAGCAGCATGGGCAGCAGTTGGTGGCCTATTTGGTACTTGGCGATAACCCTCCGAACATGGGTGAATTACGTCAATATCTGAATGAATACCTGCCTTATTATATGGTTCCCGCAGCGATTGAAGTGCTGGATGAATTACCGTTAAGTGCATCGGGAAAAATTGACCGCAAAGCCCTGCCTGCCCCCCATTTTGACGTTCGTTGGCAACAGACAAAACCGCCTGTGAATCCTTTGGAAAGCCAATTGCTGGAGGTTTGGCAGCAGCAACTGGGTAAAACCGATTTCGGAGTTGAAGATAATTTCTTTATGCTCGGTGGTCACTCGTTGATGGCAATCGGTCTGATCAAGTTGACTATGGATTTGACCGGACAGCGGGTCAATTTTCTCGATATTATCGCCCAGCCCACTATTCGTAAACTAGCCCGGAAGATGGCCGAACGGGAAGCCCCGGCGACACCTGTGAGTAAAGGGTTAATCTCCATTACGCCAGCCCCACAAGACCACTTTGAACCTTTTGATTTGTCCCCCATTCAGGAAGCCTACTGGATAGGTTGTTTCAGTGGCATGTCAATGGGTGGGGCGGGCTGCTACAACTATCTCGAAGTGGATTTGGACAGTATGGATCACGACCGGCTAACGGTTGCGATTAATCGCCTGTTCGAACGTCATGACATGCTCAGAGTGCGCTTCGGTGACGAAGGTCGCCAGCAGGTGATACCGCCTGGTATGCCGGTTGCAGTGCCATTTTATTCGTTGCACGAGCTCAACGATACAGAGCTACAACGCAAGCTCGAGGCCATTGCGCGGGAAATGACTTTCAAGGAATCCCCATTTGATTTCAATTGTGTAGTCGACTTGCGTTTGAGCCAATTGGCAGAAGAAAAGTGGCGACTGCATACACTGGTCAATATAGCGGTGCTCGATGCCACCAGTATGCATGTGTTCTTTAACGAGCTCGCACAGTTGATTGAAAATCCGGATGTGGTCCTTGAGCCTCTTCGTGTCACTTTTCGGGATTATCTTGCTGCTGAAGAGGCAACGGGTGAGTCACCGGAATCTGCTCGGTCCAGAATTTATTGGCAGGACCGGGTCGCTAGTTTGCCACCGGCGCCGAGCCTTCCTCTGGTCAAGTCGCCGGACAAAGTAAAGGATCCGTTTTTCAAGCGCCGCATAAGAGTGGTTCCCCGTGAGCGCTGGCAGGTACTGCAGGAGATAGCAGGGCATAACGGCGTTACCCCTTCTGTCATGCTGTTAACTATCTTTTCTCATGTCATTGGAAGCTGGAGCCAGTCAAACCACTTCATCCTCAATCTGACTCTTTTTAACCGCTATTCCCTACATGATCAGATCGACCGCATCCTAGGTAATTTCACTTCGGTCAACCTGCTGGAAGTTAAGCATCGTCCGAACGACAATTTCATCTCTCGTGCCGGCGCGATTCAGCAGCGGTTGTGGGCGGATCTTGATAACCGTTTTTATTCCGGGATTGAAGTACTACGGGATATGAATCGCCACAGCGGCAGTGAAACCCAAGTGTTGATGCCGATAGTGTTCAACAGTGAACTGGGAATGGAGCGCAGCGGTAATCATTCGGAGTTGGCTGATAAATTAACCGACCGTCGGCAGGGCATTTCCCAGACGCCGCAGGTATGGATGGACATGGGGGTGTTTGAAGCGGCAGGGGAATTGGTACTGACCATAGACGGACTGGATGAAATTTTCCCGGTGCGCATGCTTGATGACATGCTGACCTGCTACTGGGAAAATCTGGAATGGCTAGCCGAAGACGCCAGTCATTGGCGCCAGGGCAGGCTCAGGTGTATGCCAGAGGCTCAGCAGCGAATCCGTGATGAGGTCAACAGCATTACCATTCCGGTACCTGAAGTACTGTTGCATCAGGCCTTTGAACACCAGGCGCATTTGCAGCCCCTGGCTGGTGCTGTGATTACCCGGGATCGCCAAATCCAGTACGGACAACTCAATCAAGCTGCCAACAAGCTCGCTGCCCAATTGCAACGCAACGGGGTCAAAGTGAATGAACTGGTCGCGGTACTGATGCACCGTGGTTGGGAGCAGGTTGTCGCCGTGATGGGAATCCTCAAAGCCGGCGGAGCATATTTGCCCATCAATGCGGACTTTCCCTCCTCCCGTATCGAGCTGCTGCTCAAGCAGAGTGAAGCGCGCCAGATAGTCACCCAAAGTGATATCCGACTGGACAGCAAGTTGGAGCGCAACTTTATCATTAGCCTGGTGGATAGTGCTGACTTGCAACTGCGCGGTTTTGAAAATCCTGAGCCTCGAGCACAGGTCACTGATTTGGCATATGTGATTTTCACCTCAGGCTCTACAGGTGTGCCCAAAGGGGTAGCCATAGACCATCGTGGTGCAGGCAATACCATCAATAGTATCCAACAGAAGTTCAAAGTAACTGACAAAGATAGTGTTCTGGCGCTGTCCTCGCTCAGCTTTGACCTGTCGGTTTATGATATTTTTGGGCTGCTGGGCATTGGTGGAAGGGTTGTTATCCCCGACGTCAAACTGGAAAAAGATCCCGCTCATTGGCATCAGCTGGTGCAGGACAATCAAATTACTCTGTGGAACACAGTGCCGGCGCTGATGCAAATGTATATCGACCACCTCGAATTTATTGGCGACGGCGGTGATAAAACTCTGCGTCAGGTAATGATGAGCGGCGACTGGATTCCGCTTAATTTGCCGGAAAGAATCAGAGGGCAACTTCCGGATGCAGCGATAGAAAGCATGGGTGGGGCCACCGAGGCGTCCATCTGGTCCATCGCTTTTACCATCGGAAGGGTGGAACCGCACTGGAACAGCATTCCATACGGTAAGCCGTTGGCCAACCAGACCTACCATGTCTTCAAGACCGATCTGAGCCCCTGTCCGGACTGGGTCAGCGGTGAGTTATATATCGGCGGTATCGGTGTCGCCAAGGGCTATTGGGGCGACAGTGAAAAAACGGCCAGTCACTTTATCCGTGACCCCCACACCGGTGAAATGCTCTATCGTACCGGTGATCTCGGTCGCTACTTTCCTGATGGCAATATTGAATTTCAGGGTAGGGCGGATACTCAGGTCAAAATTCTTGGCTATCGCATAGAGCTGGGCGAAATTGAAGCGGCATTGACCCGCTGTAAACAAGTTCGCGAGTCATTGGTCATCGCTTGCAATCGCTCCGGAGAAGAAGGACAGGAACGAACGGACAAAATTCTCATCGCCTATGTGGTCTGGGGCAGGCCAGGGGGAGTGTGTGATGAAGTGTCCACCAAGGCCCAGGAAAAGACCCTTTTCAAGCTCAAGCGGGCCGGGTTGCGTCACGGCCTGACCGAAGAGAACGCGATACCTTTGATGGAAGGCTTGCCGGAGGACGGGTTGGCGCAACGTTGGCACGTCAACGTCAATACTATCGATGGACAAGTAAGTACTCGTCAGTTATCCGCCTGGTTGTGTTGCCTCGGGGAGATAAGTCAAGCCGATGCGCCATTGCCAAAATTTTTCTATCCCTCATCTGGTGGCCTCAATCCGGTGCAGGCTTACCTCCAGGTTGGTTCTAATTCTGTCGAGGGCGTTGCAGCGGGGCTGTATTATCACGACCCCAAAGCTCATCGCCTTCTCAAAGTGGCGGACAACGAAGCTCTTACGCCGGCGACTGTGCGCTTGCATCTGGTGGGGCGACGTCATGCTGTCGAGCCAGCTTACGATAAGTACAGCGAATTTCTCTGTCAAATGGAAGCTGGCTATATGCTTGAGTTACTGGGCATGACCGCAACAGCGCAGGGGCTTCACACCGAAGTGGTCGGAACCGTGGATGACGCCTTGTTGGGTTGTGTTGGCTGCACTGCTTATGACTGGCTGCTGGCCAGTGTTGATATCAAGGTTGCTGACATTCAGCCGATTCAGATTGAACGCACCAGTAGTGCTGAACAGGGTGCGGTGGCCCTACCGGCGGTTTCCCTCTATGGCGAATTTAAGCTGGGGATCTTTGAGCGTCAAAGCTATCGCAGCTTTGACGGTTATGGGGTGACTTTGGATGCATTGTCACGTTTGTTGGCGACTACGCCATCACCAGATCTCCCGGACAGCGTGATTTATGTTGGTATCAAGCCGGATGGAGTAGCCAATCTGGCCGCAGGCTACTACCGCTATGACCGGCAGCTTCATCAACTGTGGCCGGTGCTTTTGACGGAAGATATTGGTGACGGACTCTATTATGGTGACAACGGCGAGACTTACAATAAAAGCGCCTTTGCGCTGTACATGGTCGGCCAGGTCAACCAACCTCGGGCACTGCAAGATGCCGGACGGGCTGGTCAACGATATTCAGCCTACGGGGTCAAGCTGTTGCTGGGGCTGTGTGCCATAGGTGGGTTTCACCAACAACCAGTCGTCGAACATCTGGGGTTGGGCGACGGCATCACCATTTTGCACAGCATGCTTGGTGGTTCCATTGGCCCTCATCAGGCTTTTCAGTGGCTGCAACCAACCGAGACGGTCGAAGTCCATGATTTCGATACCCTGCGGCGCCAGCTGGAAGACGAGCTTCCGCACTACATGCTGCCCTCGGTCTTTGTCGAATTGGATAAGTTGCCACTGACGGCCAATGGCAAGGTGGATCGCAAACGCTTGCCTGCACCGGATTTTTCCGAGCACAAGCAGAAAACCTACAGCGCGCCCGTCAACGATATCCAGAAGGCGCTGGCCTTTCTGTGGCAGGAGGCACTGGGCCTCGAACGTTGTGGTATTCAAGACCATTTCTTTGCACTAGGTGGCACCTCGGCGCAGCTGGTGAATATGCGCAGTCAAATCAAGCAGACCCTGGGATTGACGGTAGAGGTGGCAGATCTGTTTCGCTATTCCACTATCGATGCATTGGCTGGCCACTTGCAGCGCCAGCGGAGTCCTCGTGATGAGATAGCCTCAGGCAACAGACAACACCGACGCAGCGAAAAACTGCAACAAAATGCAGCGCGACAGCGTCAAGCAGCACGTAAAGCTCAAGCCATGAGGGAGGGCATAGGAGCCACTTATAGTTCGGCCCGACCGCAGAGCGCGAGAAGTCAGAAGGGGAAATTAGACAAATGATTGACCCTGAACTGGAGTTTCAGTCCATTGCCATTATTGGCATGACCGGGCAATTTTCTGGCGCGGCGAATTTGACAGAGTACTGGCATAACATCACCCATAAGCGTCCCTGTATTGACCGGCTTTCCCTGACTGAGTTGTCACGCCGTAAGGTTCCGGCCGAGCGCTACAACGATCCTCGCTATGTCAATTGTGATACTTCCCTGTCGGGGATGGAGTGGTTCGATGCCGGCCTATTTGACATGAGTGCCCGCGAAGCCAATGCCACCGATCCACAGCACCGGCTGTTGTTGGAGCATTGCCATCGGCTGCTGCGCCAGATCGCTGTAGAGCCGGGCAAGTTTGCCGGTGATGTCGGCCTGTTCGCTGGTGCCGGGATGAGCCAATACCTGCTCCATAATCTTATTAACCAGCCCGACATAATGGCCTACCCTGGCGAAGGCACCGTTGAGATTGGCAACTACCTCAGTTATTCCACCACCCGGGTTGCCCACAAGCTCAATTTGTGCGGCCCGGTGATGGCGCTGGATACAGCTTGCTCTTCCTCTTTGGTTTCTACCCATCTGGCCTGTAAATCACTGCTCAACTTCGAGTGTGATATTGCCCTTGCCGGTGGCGTACAACTGAATCTGCCTCAGCACAGCGGTTACCTGTATAACGAGGGCTCCTTCCATTCCGCCGACGGCCATTGCTATACCTTTGATGCTCGGGCCAACGGTACGGTGTTCTGTTCCGGCGTCGGTGTTATTGCCCTGAAACGGGTAGAAGATGCGGTTAATGATGGTGACCGTATTATCGCAATGATCAAAGGCTCTGCGGTTAATAACGACGGTTCCGACAAGGTCGGTTATACCGCGCCTGCAGCTGCCGGACAAACAGATGTGATTCGTAAAGCCCGGATATTTGCGGATATAACGGCTGAATCCATTGGCTATGTTGAAGCCCACGGCACGGCCACCTCCCTTGGTGATTTGATTGAATTCAGCGCCCTCTGCGAAGCCTGGGGTGATGCACCGGCGCGAAGCTGTGCACTCGGTTCGGTAAAGCCCAACATCGGCCACTGTGAAACTGCGGCAGGTATTGCCGGACTAATCAAGGCCGCGCTCGCCCTTGAGCATCGTCGTCTGCCCCCCAATATCCAGTTTGAGCGTCACAATCACCAAATCGATTTCGTCAACAGTCCGTTCTACGTAAATACCGAGGACCGGGAGTGGTTGCGTGGCGATGAGCCCCGCAGGGCCGGCGTGAGTTCGTTTGGTATCGGTGGTGCCAATGCCCACATCATTCTTGAGGAAGTTGAACCTGAACCTACCCAGGCGTCGACCATCCAGCGGCCGCAATTACTGATGTTTTCCGCCGTCGGGCGTGAGGCGCTCGACCTCTTGCGGGACAATGCTGCCGAGTGGCTTGGCAGTAACCCGGCTATCAACTTGGCGGACTGGTCTTGGTCGCTGGAGCAAGGCAGCCGGACGTATAGCCATCGTCACTTTGTAGTAGCGGAGTCCGTCGAAGATGCCCGTAACCAGTTATCTGGCGCGCCGCGCTCGCTGGCGCTCGGCAGTGCTTCGAGGGAAAAACCACAGCTGGTATTCATGTTCCCCGGACAAGGTGCACAACAGGTCGGCATGGCGGCTGCACTGTATCAACGTTCTACGGTATTCCGTGATGTGCTGGACGAATGTGCACAACTGCTTGAGCCGATGCTTCAGGTGGACATTATCGCGCTAGTTTACGGCGATGGTGATACTGAGGTGCGTCAAAAACAACTGAATGATACCGCCATCACACAGCCCGTGTTGTTTGCTATTGAGTACGCACTGGCCCGGCAGTGGATAGATCTGGGCATCGAGCCGGATATGATGATCGGCCACAGCCTCGGTGAATATGTGGCCGCCTGTTTGGCTAATGTGTTCGATCTGCCGACTGCTCTGAAATTAGTGGTTGGCCGTGGCCGGGTGATCCAGAAATGTAAAACCGGCGATATGCTTGCGGTTGCAGCAGACGTCGAACGTACTGGAAAGATCATCGAGCAGTTGGCTGGTCAGATGATCCCGGATGAATGCTGCGATCTGGCCGCTATTAATGCCCTGGATAGCTGTGTGGTATCTGGCTCAAGCGACGCGATCAAGCGTCTGGCGGCCACCTGTTACGAGCTGGATATTAAAACCCACTATCTTCAGACGTCTCATGCGTTCCATTCGAGCATGATGGAAGCCTGTCTGGCCGAGTTTGAGCAGCTGCTCTGCGAAGTTGACTTTTACGGGCCTCAGCGTCGCTTTATTAGTAATTTGAGCGCTGATTGGATCACCGACGAGCAGGCCACTTCTGTAGCTTACTGGTGCCGACATTTGCGTGAAACGGTCAACTTCAACGGAGGGCTAAGCACCATACTGGCCGAATCCAACACGCTGTTGCTGGAAGTCGGCCCGGGCCGGCAACTGTCGCAACTGGCATTGCGGCAGGATAAGGTATCTCCTGACAAGGTTGTCAGCACCTTGGGCGACGATGGCCATCAGGCCGCAGATGCAGCCTTTATGGAAGCGACCGGCCGGCTGTGGATGGCGGATGTCCAAATAGACTGGCAGGGTTTTTTCTGTGATGAACACTTCGGCCCGGCGCTGAATGGAGAGGGTGAGCCAGGCATCTACCGCAAGCTGCCATTGCCGGAATATCCCTATCAGCGCAAGCGCTACTGGGTTGAGCCTGTCGAGCCCAACAGCGTAGACAATGGCAAGTCCGCCAACAACGATCAGCGTCAGCCATTGAGCGATTGGTTCTATCTGCCCCAGTGGCAACGCAGTGCGTTGCCCGGGCATCTGCAACTCCGTGACAACGAGGGACCATTGCGTGATTGCCCGATATTGCTGGTTGACGACAACAGCCGCCTCGCAGATACCTTGCATCAGGTTTTGCGCAAGGCGGGAGCGCATGTTAACCGGCTTGAAGAGCCCGGCGGACCACGGACGCTGGAGCACTGGCGTGAGTACTTCAAACAGATTGCTGATAAGGCCCGCCTGCCTGTGCAGGTAATCTATATGGCCAATGAAGGTGATGAGGTACCGCTGGAAAAAGGCTTCTATCGGCTATTGTATTTGGCCCAGGCAATGGCCGAATACAGCAACTTCAATTGTCACATCTGTGCCGTTACCTCCGGTGTTCATGATGTTTGTGGCGATCTCATCACCCAGCCGTTGTTGGCAACCCTTTATGGTTTGACCAAGGTGTTATCGCAAGAAGTTTCCAGCCTTGATTGTTGTCAGCTAGATGTCGCGGTTGATGCAGATGCTACAGCCGCAGCTGGACAAATCGTCGATGAGCTGGAGCTAGGACTCAAGGCCGGCTTTACTTCCGAAGGAGTTATTCCTTCTCCTTTTTCCTTACCGGATCTAGTGGCGCTACGCAACGGCTATCGCTGGGTACGTTGCTACGAGCACTTCTCTCCACCCATTGTTGATCCCCAAGCGCTGACACTCAAAAAGGGAGGTGTTTATCTAATTGTCGGTGGCTTTGGCGGTCTTGGCCGTACTTTCGCCCAGTATTTGGCCCGGGAATACCAGGCGACGTTGGTGCTGACCACCCGAGAGGCATTGCCGCCGAAAAACCAGTGGCACAGTCACCTTGAGGACCACAACAGTAAATGGCATGAAGCCGTCCGTTTTGCAACTGAGCTTGAACGGGTAGGCGGTGATGTGCACTCGGTGGCTATCGACCTTTCCTGTGCCGATAGCATTGAAATGGCCGTTGCAAAAATGCGTGAAGAAGTCGGTCATCCCAGCGGCGCCATCCACGCTGCCGGGGTGGCAGGCTCGGGGATTGCCCTAATGAAAACCGCTGACCTAGCGGATATGGTACTGACTCCCAAAGTGTGCGGCGCTTGGCATCTCTATAACCAATTGGCGACTGAGCATCTCGATTTTTTGGTGCTCAACTCTTCACTGTTCGCGGTGACCGGTGGTGTTGGCCAGGTGGACTATTGTGCTGCGAACGCAGCGCTCGACTCACTGGCGGCCTATGCCCGTCAGCAGGGGGTCAGGGCTTTCGCGATCAACTGGGATGGTTGGCAACAAGTGGGGATGGCAGCCCGGCTGGCCGGTTGGGACAGCTCATTGGGTATCACTCCCCAAGAAGGTGTGGATGTGCTCAAGCACGTGCTGTTGGCCAATCAGCCTCAGGTGGTGCTGGCTACCCGTAAACTGGACAGAGTGATTGAACAGGCGATGACACCATTGGACAGTGCTGTATCGCTTGAAGTCAGTGAAAGGCCGGAAATTGAAACCGCATTCAAGGCACCGCTGACTGATACCGAACATCAGATAAGCGAGATCTGGCGGAAGTATCTCGGGCTCTCCAGCGTCGGCACTAATGACAACTTCTTTGAGTTGGGGGGGAATTCATTACTGCTCAGTGAAGTTCTCAGTGACCTCAATCGTACACTCGACCGCAAACTGACTATTGCAGACCTGTTCAAGCATACGTCTATCGGCGCGTTGGCCACCTTTCTTCACAGGGACCAACCCGAAGATATGGATGTTGACGCGATCAAGCTTGACGCCCAGCAACGCCGAGAAAAGCGTAAGCGCAGGCGAGGCGGCTAGAACTATGGCTGCAGGTCATGGCAGCACCCGGCCAGGTATTGCCGGGCATGCTGAAACACAGGAAGGAATAGAACAATAATGACTGACAACACAGACATAGAAAACGCAATTGCTATTGTCGGCATGTCTGCCCGCTTTCCTGGCGCCGACAGCGTTGAGCAGTTCTGGGAAAACCTGCGTGATTCTGTTGAGTCCATCGAAAACTTCAGTGCCGAAATCCTGCTCAAGCGCGGGGCGACCGAGCGGATGGTACAACAATCCAATTACGTGCGAGCTTGTGCCGAGCCGAGCGATGTTGATGCATTTGATGCGGGCTTTTTTGGTATCAGCCCGGCCGAGGCGACCATGATGGATCCCCAGCATCGCCTGTTCCTGGAATGTGCCTGGCAGGCCATCGAGTCCGCCAACATCGACCTTGATCGTTTCAATGGGCGTTTCGGCGTGTTTGGCGGGGTTAGCATCGCTACCTACATGATCCATCATCTGCCTTTGGTGCAACCGAACCTGCTGGATCAGCAGAACGGTAACTTCTCCCAGAACATGTTTATCGGTCTCGGCAACGACAAATCCTATGCATGCAGCCGGGTTGCCCACAAGCTCAACCTCACAGGTCCTTGTGTCAGCATCGATGCTGCCTGTGCCACCTCGATGTTTGCCATCCACCAGGCCTGCAAGTCACTACTCGACTTCGAATGTGATGCCGCCATCGCGGGTGGTGCGAAAATTGGTTTCCCCAATGGGCTCGGCTACCTGTATGAAGAAGGCGGGATGACTTCGCCGGATGGAAAAATTTACAGCTTCGATGCCAAAGCCAATGGCACCGTGTTTTCCAGTGGTATCGGCGTAATTACCCTTAAACGCTATGAAGATGCTGTTGCCGATGGTGATCTCATTCACTCAGTTATCCTCGGATCCGCTATCAATAATGATGGCGCTGATAAAATGGGCTTTACTGCACCGAGCATCTCCGGCCAGTGCGCGGCGATCATCGATGCGCACACCTTTGCCGACATCCAGTCAGACACGATTAGTTATGTTGAGGCCCACGGCACTGGCACCCCAATGGGGGACCCTATCGAAGTCAGCGCGCTCACTCAGGCCTTCGGCCAATCAAGCAATCGCAAAGGCTTTTGCGCATTAGGAGCACTTAAACCCAATGTGGGCCATATGGAAGCCGCAGCCGGCGTGGCTGGGGTGATCAAGGCCGTGATGGCACTCAAACATCAGCAGATTCCGGCTACCCTGCATTTTGAACACCCCAACCCGCAAATCAACTTTGACGACAGCCCGTTTTATGTGGTTGACAAACTCACCGAATGGCCGTCGGGGGACTCCCCTCGCCGGGCAGCGGTGAGTTCCTTTGGGGTCGGTGGCCACAATGGGCATGTGGTATTGCAAGAGCATGTTGACCACCGTCATTCCGATCCTGCTGGTGAATACCAACTGTTGTTGCTGTCGGCCAAGTCCGAAGGCGCGCTGGCACGCAACAGCGAAAACCTCGCCGCTCACCTCAATGCCAACACCGGCATCAATATGTCCGATGTCGCGTACACCCTGGCACAGGGACGCAGTCAGTTGAACCGCCGCCGGGTGGTGGTCTGCCGTGGCGCCGACGACGCGATTGCTCAGTTGTCCGGACAAGGCGGAGCGCAGATGGTCGGAACCTCTGTCGGTGATGCATCAAAAACCGTTTTTATGTTTCCAGGCCAGGGGTCTCAGCATCAGGGCATGGCCAGCGCGCTCTACCGACGTGGGGGTGTTTTTACCGATACGCTTGACCGTGTTACAGCCTTGTTTCTGCCCCATCTGGGATTGGATTTACTCAACTTGATTCTTCCGTCAGATGGTGCTGGCAATCTGCTCAATGAAACCCGGTATACCCAACCAGCACTGTTTGCAGTGGAATATGCGTTGGCCAGCCAGCTAATGCATTGGGGTATTCAGCCTGCGGCCATGATAGGCCACAGTATTGGTGAGTATGTCTGTGCCTGCATCGCCGGTGTCATGTCCCTTGAAGATGGGGTCAAAGTGATTGCTCGTCGGGCTTCACTGATGTTCCGTGCCGAGCCGGGGGATATGCTGTCGGTATCATTGGTGGCAGACGAACTGCAAAGCTACATGGTTGAAGAAGTCGATATCGCAGCGGTTAACGCGCCGCAATTATCGGTGGTTTCCGGCCCTGCTGAGGCGATTTCCGCGATGGCGGCCAAGCTTCTTGAGGCGGATATCCCCCATCAGAAGTTGCATACTTCCCACGCCTTCCACTCCCGGATGATGACGCCAATCCTGGACGACTTCGCCGCTGCTCTGAGCACCGTGGAGTTCAAGGCACCCAGGATACCTTTCATCAGTAACTTGAGTGGTGATTGGATCACCGATGCGCAGGCAACAGACAAACAATATTGGGTTGATCATCTGCGCGGTTGTGTGATGTTCGCAGATGGTGTGGCCAAGCTCAAGGCGCAAAAAAACATAGTGCTGATGGAAGTGGGCCCGGGTCAGACTCTCACCCAGTTGACCAGAAAGCAAAATATCGATAGCAGCCGCGTAATTCCCTGTCAGGGCAAAGTAATGTCAGACTACAACGCAGAACGGGAACTGTTTACTGCTGTCGGCAAGCTGTGGTTGGAAAAAGGCAATATTGATTGGGATAAATTCTATCTTGGGCAGCAGCGTAAAAAGCTAAGCCTGCCCAGTTATTCCTTTGAACGAACCCGATTCTGGATGCATCCACTGGCCAAATCCGAATTGATCTCCGGCAGTCCCTTTGAAGAAGGTCGTTTGGCCCTGACAGACTGGTTCTATAGTCGCCAATGGCAGCGCTTTGCTGTTTCCGGGCGCAGCATTGTGCAGCAGCGTGAAGATCATGGTGGTGAGCACTGGTTGGTTTTTGCCGACGATAGTGAAAACCACAATGAGATTATCGAGGCTCTTGCTGAAGCCGACATGCACATCCTCCGGGTCGGCCGCGGTCAGTTGATGCTCGATGACCTGCGCGCACTGCAAATCAACGCCGATAACCCGGAACACTATCGGCTTCTGTTCGAGCGATTGCAGGCTACTGGTAAATCGATTAACCGGTGTATTCACCTGTGGAATTTCCAGCGCGAAGGACAACGGGACGAATCGTCTGAAGAACAGCTTAACAGCGCATTTTACAGTTTGCTTTTTTTGGGGCAGGCACTGTCGTCTTGGGGTCATAGTCTGGCGATTGATGTGGTTTCCTGTGGTGTCCATGAGGTGCTTGGTGATGAAACGCTTCAGCCAGCAAGAGCTGCGTTACTGGGACCGTATAAGACCATTCCATTGGAAATGTCCCATTTGAGCTGCCGTCATATCGATTTGGACGGAAAGTTCAGAGCTGCTGATGTCAAGCAGCTGGCCGCTCAATTACTACTGACTGAGAATGCCCTTGCAAACAGCGCCGCCACTGTGGCTATCCGCAATGGCTACTGCTGGTCTGACAGTATCAAGAGAACTCCGATAGAGGCTAACGAGCCACCAGTGCTCACTGACCGGGGCGTCTACCTTATTACCGGTGGCCTCGGTGGCGTGGGCCTAGTGTTTGCTAAGTACCTGGCGAGACGGTGCAAAGCCCGTCTGGTATTGACCGGGAGGCAGAATATGCCACCGGAAGATCAATGGCGTGCGCTTGCCAACGACCCAGATCAGCCGGAAGCGCTAACCGGTAAGATGAAGAGCCTGCTGGCCCTGCAGGCGGCTGGGGCTGAAGTTATGGTGTTGGCTGCCGACGTCAATGACTCCGAACAGGTTCAGCAGATGCTTGACAGAACCCTTGCACGCTTCGGGCAGCTCAATGGCGTGATGCATTCGGCGGGCACGGCCGGAGACGGTATCATGGTACTGAAAACCAGAGCGGTCGCCGATACTGTGCTCCGCCCCAAAGTGATCGGTACCGAAAACCTGTTGTCAGTGTTCTCGCCGTATTTCAAGAACAACGACGCCGACTTTTTCATACTAAACTCCTCCACCTACTCAATTACCAGTGGTGTCGGTCAGGTCGACTACTGTGCAGCCAACAACGTGATGAACATGCTGGCAGTCAGGGCCCGCCAGCAGGGCGTGCCAGTGACCGCCATCTGCTGGGGACCATGGCTTAATATTGGGATGACCGCCGGAAACTTCTTGCAATCTATGGGCAGGGACTCCCTTTGGTTGCAAGAGTTCGATCACTTCGACCACCCGCTGGTGCCGGGGTGGCGCCACTCAGACGAGGGCAACGTCGAATTTGCTGTAGTGATAAGCGCGGATCACTGGGTGGTCGACGAACACCGCATTGGCGGTCGTCCGGCCGTACCCGGTACCGCCTTGCTGGATATTATTGCCTCTGCGGCGTCGCGGTTACAGGGCGGGCCGGTTCGGCTTAACAATATTCATTTCCTTGAGCCTGTATTTGTCGACAATAATCCCCGCGAATTATTGCTCAAGTTCAGCCCGTACCACGCCGGTTGGCAGTTGTCGCTGTGCGATAGGGCTGACAGTGCCGAGGCCAACCCCTCTTTGCTAGGTCAGCTTTCGGCAGCCAAAAAAATACCTGATACGGTTGATTTGGAAGCTAATCGTAGCTTATTCAACACACGCATGCTTGAGTTTACCGACAACCCAACATCAGCATTGCCGGCGCAGGATGCGATTGTTCAGCTTGGAAATAGGTGGCAGAGCACCCAGCAGGTGGCTGTTTCGAATGAGGGAGCCTTATGCAGCTTTGCACTGAACGAGTCACTGAAAGCTGATTACGATAGTTTTCAATGGCATCCGGCGCTATTGGACCTTGCAACCGGGTTGGTCAACATTCATTGGCTCGATACTTTGAGTAGTGACAAAAGCGCTCAGTATCTGCCTTCTGGATACAATGAAATTTGTTTTTACCAGCGGATAGCTGGTCGGATGTATTCCATCAACCGGCTCAACCCGGCTTCAACTTCCGAAATGCTCTGTATCGATATCAATATCTACAACGAACAAGGCGAGCCCTTGGTCAGCGTAAGTGGGTTTCGATTGGCAAAAGTGCATCGTACACCGTTGCCGAAGGAAAATTTGGAGGTTGATTATGAGAGTATCGGTGCAGAGGACGGGGTGAAAGCCTTTGAGCGTGTTCTTTCCCAGCCTGATCTCAACCCTGTAATGGTGTCACCGGAAGATCTCAACCGCTTGATTGTCCTGACGGACACCGTACAGAGCAATGACAGGGATAAGCTGGTATTGATGGAGCGGCCGGATATGACCTCCGCCTTTGCCGAGCCGGAAGGAGAAATGCAAAAGCAGATGAGTGATATCTGGAGCGCGCTGCTAGGCATTCAGCGTATCGGTATTCACGATGATTTTTTCGAACTGGGCGGCGATTCATTAATCGCGACCAAACTGGTCAGCGCCATTCGCTCTGATCTAGGCGTCGAAGTGGCTCTGTCGACAATATTTTCCAATGCAAGTATTAAAGCCCTGACTGAACAGATAGAGCTGGCGAATTGGGCGAAAACCGCAAGAAATGGCAGTGATAATAAAGGCATTCGGACCGAGGGCATCATCGAGTCGTCGGTAGGTGTACGAGAAGAGGGGGCTCTATGAACCAATCCAATAAAGGTTACCACACCATTATTATCGGTGGCGGACCAGCGGGTACCGGTGCGCTTGTCTATGGTGGCTGGAGTGGCAGGTTGGGCGAGCTCTTATCTCAAGGGGTTGCGCTGGTGGAGGCTGGTCAGGATCTGTGTGTTGGAAAGCTCAACGAATATCAAATCACATCCAATACGATTAGCCGGGATTTTATCGATTTTCTTAATCATGATCTTGCGGCGAAAACCTTCGTCGAAGCGGCTAATTCACCCATGTATCAGCAGTTTCTCGACAATCATGAAGAGGTTATCCCGCTGTCAGAGGTTGGGGAGTTTCTCAAAATTTCCGGACAGGATTTGGCCCGGGCTTTTGACCAGTATGCTGCATCGGATCTGTATTTGGGGTGTTCGGTCCATAAGATTCGACAGATGAGAAACGGTCAATACGAGGTTTACTTCAACCGGGATGATGGCAAAACCGAGTGTTTGACTGCAAAAAAAGTTGTGATGGCCACTGGTGGCAGGCCCATCAGCTGTAAGCGGACTGGACTATTGGTGCACGAGTTGGCTGCTGAAGCGGATTCGGAAGCTCAACCGCTGATCATGTCTTCCAGGGATATCCTCACTGAGGAGGGACTTCAGACTGCAGAAATGTGGTTGGGTAATTTCGATGACCCCCAGGTGGTCATCATCGGTGCCTCCCACAGTGGATTTTCCAGTGCGTGGGTATTGCTCAACCTCGAAGACAGTGAGTTTGAGCCTGACGACTTCGAAATCAAAATGGTCCACCGGAACCCGGTGAAGGTGTTCTACGAATCTGCGGAGGAAGCCCGCTCAGATGGCTTTACCGATTTTGGAGATGACGATATTTGCCCTGTCAGTGGCAATGTCTATTACATCGCCGGTTTGCGTGGCGATGCTAAGCAGCTTTACCGCGAAGTTGCCAATCTTGGTGATGAGGCTGGCAATGATGCCATTGAAATGATTTATAACGCCTCAATTGCCGAGGGCTTACGTCATGATTCCATCGATTGGTCCAGGGTGGCTCTGGTCATTTTTGCCGGGGGATATGATTTTAGAGAAGTGCATATCGAAAACCCGATGGGCACTTCCATTCGGCTGCAGGGGAGTTATACCGGCCGCTATGTGAACGATCAGTGCAAGCTGCTTGACACTCTTGGTAATCCGATTGACGGCTTGTATGCGGTGGGTCTGGGTACCGGCTTCTCGCTGACCAAATTTGGCAGAGGTGAAGTAAGTTTTAAAGGACAGGAGAACAGTGTTTGGCTTTGCCAACATGATATAGGCGAGTCACTGTTCAACGAGCTGGTATAAGCGCGACTGAATTAATCTCACAGAACGATAAATAATAAATTTCAGGGATCGATAAATGACAATATCCCAATTGCTGTTGATGCTCTCTCAACAGGACATTAAATTGTGGGTGGACAAAGGGGAGCTCAAGTTCAGCGCCCCGCCAGGCAGGTTTACCGTAGCGATGAAGCAACAGATCGTTGCGCGCAAACCCGAGATTATAAATTTTCTGTCGTCATTGGAGCAGCCAGCTGGAACCATAATACCGTTGCGTGCGCGCAGCGGAGAGCTGCCCTTGTCGGTCGGCCAGCAGAACCTGTGGTCGGCCTGTCAGATGCAGGAGAATGCTTCGATCCATAACGTGGTTTCCAGTGCCATTGTCGAAAAGGCCATTGATCCCGAGCTGTATCGCCGGGTGCTGGCCGAAGTCACAGAGCCTCATGAAGTATTCCGTACCCGAATCCGCGCCAGTGGCGGTAAACCCTATGTGGTTTTAGACAACAGTCGGCCGGCGCTGAGCCTGACCGTGAAAGACCTGACCGAATTAGATCGGGAAGCCGTCGAGCAGGAAATTCACAAGCTTATCGATATTGAAGAGTCGTACAACTTCGACTTTGCCAACGAGCCGCTGGCTCGATTTTGTCTGCTCAACGTCAATGCCAATCGTTCGATTGTGATTAGCAATATTCACCACATCATTTGTGATGGCTATTCCATGGGGCTAATATCCCGGGCTTTGATGGAGTGCTTTGAAGCTCTTGAGCAGGGACGCAGCTGGCAGGGACCGGCGCTGGAATTGCAATACCTCGATTATGCTGCCTGGCAACGTGAGCAAGTTGAGCAGAACAAGCTTGAACCACAGCTCAAGTACTGGGCTAATCAGCTCGACGGTATGCCCCCATTACTGACAGTGGAAACTGATTTCCCACGTTCTTCAGTAAGACACAATCAGGGGCGAACCCTATCCGCTGACCTGCCTGAACATATCGTGGCCAAGCTCAAGCAAGTGGCCAAACAGCAGGGCACCACGTTCTATTCTGTGATGTTGGCAATCTACAATCTGCTGATGGCGATTTACTCCGGCAGCCGTGACATACCGATCGGGACCCCGGTGGCCAACCGAACGCATCCCCAGATACAGCAACTGGTGGGCTATTTTGTTAACACCATAGTGCTGCGTAATCATGTCGATTACGGCCTGAGCTTCAGGGAATTTCTCGCGAAGGTCAAAACTTCAGTACTCGAGGGACAGTCCAATCAGGATCTGCCGTTTAATGTTTTGCTCGAAGAGCTGAAGATTGAGACTAGTAACAGTTTTGCACCGCTCTATCAGTTCTCGTTTGTATTCAACAATGCCGAAGATATTTCCCGCGAGTTGGCTGGTCAGGCAGATCAATACACCGATAACGACGGCATCGTCTCCCATGCGGCGAAAGACGACCTCAGCCTGCAAATTAAAGAATGGGTTGACGGGCTTAATGTCAAGCTGACCTATAAAGTTGATTTGTTCAAGGCGGAAACCATTGAGCGGATGATTAAGCATTTCATTCACCTTTCTGCTGTGGTGGCCGAGAAGCCGGATATCCGCCTCGATGACCTGCGTCACAATCTGCCGCCTGCCCAGGCTGAGCGTCTGTCTAATTTGACCGGGATTGACCGCTTCGAACCGGAAGATCGGTTTATTCATCAACAGATAAGTGCCGTGGCAGCACAGTACCCGGACAGCATAGCAGTGATGACCGGGCAGCGATCACTCAGCTTTGCTGAGCTTGACGCCGCTTCCAGTCATTATGCCCATCAACTTAAAGCTATGGGCGTTGGGCCTGAAATCGGTGTTGGCCTCTGTGCCAACCGCTCTATCGAAATGGTGGTGGGCTTTGTTGCAATCCTGAAGGCAGGAGGGGTGTTTGTCCCCATTGATCCGCGCCTGCCGGGGCAGCGTAAAACCAGTGTGGTTGCAGCCTCCGGTATGAAGTTGTTATTGCTTGAGCCGGGGCTCGAAACCGATTTCGCCACACTGGATATCGCTAAGGCAGAACTCACCCCTGCCCTTGATGTTGATGCCGGTGAGGCGCCGGAACATCAGCTGCAAATCAACAATGCGGCCTACATGCTGTATACATCGGGCACGACGGGCAAACCGAAAGGCATTACTGTAACTCATGCCGGTATCGTCAATCTTGCGATTTCCCAGCAGGATTTATTTATGCTCGCTCAGGGTGACCGGGTGTTGCAATTTGCTTCGGTAGGATTTGACGCTTGGATTTCTGAAGTGTGTTCCACCCTCAATGCCGGCGCCGGTCTGGTGCTGCTGCATCAGAATGATTTGCTGCCCTCCAGAGCCCTCAGCCAGCAACTAAAAGCCCTCGGTGTGACCCATTTCACTATGCCGCCTTCGGCGTTGGCATTATTGCCAGATGACGGCCTCAAAGGTCTGACCATTATCTCTGCCGGTGAAGCCTGTTCACCTGAGGTGGCGAGAAAGTGGTCTCAGGCCAATCATTTCGTCAATGCTTACGGCCCCAGTGAAACCACCGTCTGTGCCAGCGGTTACCGATATGACAAAGAGGATGATAATCCCAACGTCAGCATAGGTCAGGCAATTAACAACACTCGCCTGTATGTGTTAGATGACCAACTGTGCCGGGTACCGCTGGGCGTGGCTGGACAGCTGTTTATTTCCTCCCTTGGAGTGGCCCGGGGCTATACCGATAATCCGGCATTGACTGCCGAAAAATTTCTGCCGGATCCATTCAGCGTAAACTCGGGTGCCAGAATGTACGCTACCGGCGATATGGTGCGAATGCGTGATGACGGATTACTGGAGTTCATAGGTCGAAACGATCACCAGATAAAAATACGCGGCTTCAGGATCGAGCTCGGCGAGATCAGCCGGACTTTGCAGAGTCACACTGGCGTCAATGATGGTGTTGCTATCGATTTGACATTGCCGTCCGGTGAGGTTGCTTTGGTCGGCTACTACACGGTAGCAGGAGAGGCGTTGGAGAGCGCCGACATCAAGCACCACCTCCAGCAGCATCTGCCGAACTACATGGTGCCAGCGGCATTGGTGTTGGTGGACAGTCTGCCGCTGACCATTAACGGTAAAATCGATCGTGAAAAACTTCCGATTCCAGACTTTAGCCCAATAGAGCAAGACGAACGGGACATGACCGAAGTCGAGCAACAGGTAGCGAATATTTGTTGCGAGGTGATGGAAGTGCCGGCCATCGGTCTAACCCAGCGTTTCTCTGACATGGGGGGGCATTCACTACGAATTAGCCAGTTCAGTGCGCGGATGAAAGAGAAGATGGGCGTTGACCTATCGGCCAGGCTACTGTTTGAAAACGATTCGGTCGAACTGATTGCCAAATTGGTAGAAAGCGGGTTGTACTATCTCAAAAGTGTTCGCATCAATAAAGCATCCAAGGCCGAAAGGACCAAACTCTCTCTGATGCAGCAACGGCTGTGGTTTGTCAGCCGCCTTGAAGGCAATAGCGCCAATTATCATATTCCCATTGTCGTTAAATTTGACGCCGAGCTGGACTGCAACGTGTTGCATGAATCTCTGCTGACCATTCAGCGCCGTCATGAAGTGCTACGCACCACGTTCGTAGAAATGAATGGTGTGCCTTCGCAGATGATCCGTAAGAAGGCCAAGCTGGAACTACCAGTCATTTCTCTGCGTGACAAGCTCGATAGCTTTGCGGACGATGAAACGCGCCGTCAGATTTATCTGCCCCAGATAGGCGCCGAGATTGAAAAACCTTTTGAACTGCTCAAGAAGCCACTTATTCGAGCCGCATTATTCGAGCTCGGGGAGCAGGAGCATGTGTTGTGCATAACCATGCACCACCTTGTTTCTGATGGTTGGTCCATCGGTCTGTTCATCAATGAACTCAATGTACTGCTGGCGGCAGCCGAAGCCGGTGAAGAGGCTGTGTTGCCGGATCTGAGCGTCCAATATAGTGACTTTGCAGTGTGGCAACGGCAGCTGGTGCAGGACAAGGCGCTTGAAGGTCAGATTGAATACTGGCGCCATCGTCTTGACGATGTACCGGTGCTGCTCAATCTACCGACGGATAAACCCCGCCCGGCAGTGCAGAGTCACCGTGGTGCCACCCATATTGTCAGATTGCCTGCGCGGCTCGCACAGGCGATGGATCAGCTCGCCCATAAACACGGTGCCAGTATCTTCATGGTGGCACTGGGTTGTTTCCAGTTGCTTCTGTCTCGCTACTCTGGCCAGGACGATATCATCGTCGGTTCACCGGTCGCCAACCGCGCCCACTCGGAAATTGAGCCGCTTATTGGTTTTTTCGTCAATACGCTGGTGCTTAGAACTCGCATTGACCACGACTTGAGTGTCGATGACTACATCGAACAAATCAAAACAGCCACAGTGGAGGATTTCTCCAATCAGGACTTGCCGTTTGAATTACTGGTAGAGCACCTTAACCCGGAGCGCTCCCAGAGCCACTCGCCACTGTTCCAGGTGATGTTCAGTCAGGAAAACACCGTGGCCACTGACCAGCAGGATGACTCGCTGCCGATGGAGTTGGTGCGCAGTAAAAATCGTGCGGCTAAATTTGATTTGAGCGTGGCATTCAAGCAGGACGCCAATGGCCTGTTGTTTTATTGGGAATATTGCGTTGACTTGTTTGAGCAGAGCACCATAGAGCGAATGTGCAGCCAGCTCGAAACTCTGCTCACGGCTGCCTGTGCCGCGCCCGATCGTGCACTCAAAGAGTTGTCGCTGCTGGATGATGAGGCTCGTAGGCAGGTACTGGTACAGTGGAACGATAATGAACTGTCATTGCCCGAAGCAGCCTTTATTCATACATTGGTCGAGCAACAAGTTAAATTGACTCCGGATACCGATGCTCTGGCTGATGACGGCCATGCGCTGTGCTACGACCTTGTCAATCAGAAGGCGAACCAGCTGGCCCGCTACCTTCGCTCGTTGGGGATGGGACCGGGGGAGCGGGTGGCCATCTGCATGCCTCGCTCATTGAACCTAGTAGTGACAACCCTTGCTTGTCTCAAAGCCGGGTGCACCTACGTACCTCTGGATCCGGCTTATCCGGAACACCGTATTGGCTACATGATAGAAGATGCCGATGCGGCGATGGTGCTGACTCATTCCAGCCTGAGCCTGGATATGTTCCCGGCCGGGCAGTGCTGTTTGACGCTTGATCAGGGGGAAGTGCGTAGAGCGATCCAAGAGCAGAGCATAGACGACCTGACTGTCGATGGCCTGTCGCCGGATCAGCTGGCCTATATTATTTATACGTCAGGCTCCACTGGAAAACCCAAAGGGGTCTGTATCAGCCACCGCAATGCTGTTTCCATGCTGTGCTGGGCGAAAGCAAGCTTTAGTGATGCACTGCGCCGCTTGCTGGCTACTACTTCGGTCTGCTTTGACTTGTCGATATTCGAAATGTTCGCTCCACTGGTATCCGGTGGCTGCGTGGTGGTTCGGGACAGTATCCTCTCATTGGCAGATGATAATACGCTGGATATTTCTATTATCAACACAGTGCCTTCGGCATTGGAACAGCTAGTGCTTCTCAAGGCTTTGCCGGAAACTACAAAGTTCGTATTCGTTGCCGGTGAGGCTCTCAAGCCTTCAACCGTGGCCCATTTCTTCGAAGCTTATCCTGCACTCAGGCTGTTTAACCTTTATGGGCCATCTGAGGATACTACTTATTCAACAGTATCTGAGGTCCGTCCGGACGATCCTTATGGTGTGACGATAGGTCGACCACTGGCCAACACTCAGGCTTATATACTCGACCGCCATCTGCAACCTACACCGCCAGGCGTTGCTGGAGAGCTGTATCTTGCCGGCGCTGGAGTTACCTGCGGCTACTGGCGACGTCCGGAGCTGACTGCTGAGCGCTATGTACCGAATCCATTCTGTGCCCGAGGCGGCAATCGTATGTATCGCACCTCGGACATTGCCAGCTGGACGCCCGAAGGGGATATCCGTTATCTCGGTCGTCACGATCGCCAAATCAAAATACGAGGCTATCGTATTGAGATCGGCGAAGTAGAGCATTTGATTTTGCAACATCCGTCGGTGCGTCAGGCTGTAGTAGTTGCGACACCCCACGCGGCTGCGGACGGTAATAGTGGACAGGATAACAATTATCTGGTGTGTTACCTGGTTTCTGCCGAAGGCGAAGGTAGCTTTGATGAGCTGCCACTTAGAGAACACCTGTTGCAGTATTTACCTGAATACTTTGTACCGGAAGTCTTCATGCTGTTGGATGTCTTGCCGTTGACCCCCAACGGAAAGGTCGACCACAAAGCTCTGCCTGAACCTCAAGCCAGTGAAATGGCAGTGCCCACAGAAGGGAAGGCGGCCAGTACAGATACCGAACGCACGCTTCTGTCCATCTGGCAAAAAGTGCTGCAAAGGGAAGAGCTCGGCATTACCGACAACTTCTTTACTTTGGGCGGCCATTCACTGCTGGCAATGCAGGTGGTCTCGCACATCCAAAAACAGTTGTTAGTGCGGGTGCCATTAAATGAACTATTCAAGTTGCCAACAGTTAGGGAGCTGGCGGCTCTGGTAGAGACTTCTGAAAAGGTCGATTCCGCACAGCTGGCGATACCTCAAATCAAACATGATGCTGAAGGCAGCGGCGAACCCTTCCCGCTGACCGAAGTGCAGCAGGCATATTGGCTCGGCCGTGCTGCCACGCTGAAAATGGGTAACATCGGCACTCATAGCTATCAGGAATTCGACTTCCCGAATCTTGATGTCAAACGTTTGCAGGTGGCGTTCAATCAGCTGATCCAGCGCCATGACATGATGCGGATGGTGGTCAATGAAGCCGGTCAGCAGCAGGTTTTGAACCTCGAAGATGATTACGTCATAGACTATCAGGATATTACCGACCTGTCCGAGGACGACAAGCAGGCATTTTTGATGCAGCAGCGGGACGAGATGTCCCACCATGTATTTGATCCGGCAATCTGGCCGCTGTTCGATATCCAGATTATCCGAATCAATACTGACCACTACCGTTTCTTCTGGAGCTTCGATGGCCTGCTATTTGACGGCGCCAGCCACCGTATTCTGGCTCGCGAGCTGCAAACTCTTGCTGCCGACGAAAGCGTTGAGTTCGATCCAATAGGGGTGACCTTCCGGGATTATGTGTTGGCCGAGCGGAAACTCAAGCAGACCGACCAATACAGGGAAGCTCGGGATTACTGGATGGAGCGGGTGCCCGAGCTGCCGTTGGCACCGGACTTACCGTTGGCTAAAGACCCCGAACAGGTTGAAAAGCCGATATTCAATCGCCGTCGCTTCCTGCTCAGCGAAGAGCAATGGCAACAGTTGCAGGCCAGAGCGGCCAATGCCAATGTTACTCCAACAGTATTGTTCCTGAGCGCCTTCTCCGAAGTGGTGGCACTTTGGAGTAAAACACCGACCTTCTGTTTGAATCTGACCTTGTTTAACCGTCTGCCGATGCATGAGCAGGTGAACCAGGTGATCGGTGACTTCACTTCAGTGACCCTGCTTGAGGTGGATCTTGAGCCGCAGCAGGATTTCTCTGCCCGCTGTCAACGACTGCAAGGTCAGCTGTGGCAGGATTTGGAGCACCGTCTGTTCGGGGGAATCGAAGTACAGCGTGCTCTGCGTAGCCATCACGGCAGTGAAACTAATACCGAAATTCCGGTGATATTCACAAGTCTGTTGGGCCTTTCCAACGAGGAAGACCAGTTTGCTATGCCGGATACCATGGAAGAAGGCTATGGTATTTCCCAGACTTCTCAGGTTTGGCTCGACCACCAGGTTGGCGAATTCAATGGCAAACTGGAGCTGAACTGGGATGCGGTGGAGGAACTTTTCCCGGACGGACTGCTGGACCTGATGTTCGAATCTTATCAGGCGTTGATTCTTAACCTGGCTGAGGAAGGCCAGCTCTGGAAATCCAAAACGGTTGTTACCATTCCGGATGAGCAGAGTGAACGCCGTGTCACGGTCAACGCCACTGAAGGCCCGGAATCCGGCTTGCTTATCCATCAGGCTTTTGAACAGCAGGTCGAGAAAACCCCTGATGCGGTAGCTCTCATTCATAATTACCGGTCGATCACTTACCGTGAACTCGACAACGCGGCTAATCGTTTAGCCAATACCCTCAAGGCAAATGGCTCGGATCCCAACAAGCTGATTGCTGTGGTGATGGATAAGGGGTGGGAGCAGGTGGTTGCGGTGCTGGCGGTGGTCAAATCCGGGGGTGCCTATCTGCCGGTGGACGTCAACAACCCCGGGCAGCGTATTGAACAGCTACTGGAGTTGGGCGAGGTCAGCCAGTTGATTACCCAGGAGTGTTTCCGCGAAACCGTGGTCGACACCAATTGGGGAGCGCAATATCAGTGTCATGTTTTGGGGCTGGATGACTTGCATGGCGAAGCGATAAGCGCTCCCGACTGCGCTGCCACCCAGGAAGATCTCGCCTATGTGATCTTTACTTCCGGGTCTACCGGCACACCCAAAGGCGTCATGATTGATCACCGCGGCGCGGTCAACACCATAGACTCCATCAATAATGACTTCGCGGTGACTGCCGAGGACAGAATTCTCGGCTTATCGGCACTGAACTTTGATTTGTCGGTTTACGACATATTCGGCCCGCTCTCGGTCGGCGGAGCACTCGTGCTACCTGTGGCGGCGCTATCGAAAGATACCGTCCACTGGCACGAGCTGGTGGAAGAGCATCAGGTTTCTTTGTGGAATTCGGTCCCGGCGCTGTTGCAATTATATGTAGATCATCTGGAAATGAGCTCGCTCACTATGCCACCGGCATTGCGTCAGGTACTGATGAGCGGAGACTGGATCTCGTTGTCGCTACCGGAACGCATAAAAGCACTTTCTCCAGACATACAAGTGTCCAGCCTTGGCGGTGCTACGGAAGCGTCCATCTGGTCAATCAGTTATCCGATTGATCATGTCGATGCGGCTTGGCCTTCTATTCCTTACGGCAAGCCGATGCGCAACCAGACTTTCCATGTGTTGCGCAATTTCGAAGACTGCCCGGACTTGGTCGCAGGCGATCTCTACATTGGCGGTATCGGAGTTGCCAAAGGCTACTGGAAAGACGAGCAGCGCACCTGTGACAGCTTTGTCAAAAATCCACATAACGGCGAAACCCTCTATCGCACTGGTGATGTGGGGCGTTATCTCAGCGACGGCAATATCGAGTTTCTCGGTCGTGAAGATGCTCAGGTCAAAATCCAGGGCTATCGTATTGAGCTGGGTGAAGTGGATGCCGGTTTGTTGCGCCATCCCATGGTCGCCCAGACCCTAACCGTCGCAGTGGACGAGGGTCAGAGGAACAAGCGACTGGTCAGTTATCTGGTTTTGCATCAACCGCCTGAGCAAAAGGATGGCGGCTTCGACGTACTGACCGACCCTGTCGAGCGAACAGTGTTCAAACTAAGGCAGCCAGGAATGCGTTCGGTGGCTGAATCTTGCCTGTCCGTTGCCTTGCCCGATGAGGTTGGCATGAAGCATGGTCAGCCGCTGCTGGCAATGTCATGGCCGGCAGGTATGTGGCAAAAAAACGCCTCAAATGCCGGTGAAAATTATGGTTGCATGGAGCTGTCTCGTCTGGCGAGTGTGCTTGCCAGTGTCAAGCGGTATCAGGTCGAAGGTGCCAGCCTGCCCAAGTATTTCTATCCATCCACCGGTGGACTCAATGCCGTACAACTATATCTGGCAGTGGCCGATTCGGCCGTTAAAGGTGTCGCTGCCGGAACCTATTACTATGACCCGCAGGAACACAGACTGGTGTTGCTCTGTGAACGAACCACAGAACTGCCTGAAAAAGGCGTGGCACTGCATCTCGCGGTTGAAACTGAAGCGATTAATCCATTGTACGGTGCCCGCGCCGCGACATTGTCGGCCATAGAGGCCGGTTATATTGCCGACTTGTTGATGTCGGTTGCAGCGCATAATCAAATAGCGCTGTCCGCCTCTACGGATAATGTGGTGCAGGCGAGACTGAAAGACTGGCAGGTTTTGAAATCAAGTCATGAAATCGTCATCACCCTGAGTGGTGGCTTCAATGGTAATCAGTTGATTTCTGATGCTGCAGAGCAGGACGCACTGTCATTGCTGGCCCGTCAATCTTTCCGGCAGTTCGATGAGCGCACTGCTGTCAGCCGCAGCGGGCTGGATAAAGTTATCGAAGCGGCCCTCAAGGCTGTGGGCGACCAGGGTGTGGGCATTTACGTCTATGCCAAATCCAACCGGGTTAGTGGACTGGATGGCGGCTTCTATCGTTTTGATAGCCAGTGCAATCGTCTCGAAGCGATTGCCTGCGCAGGCGATGAAAATCCGCATTACCGTTTTCTCGGTGTTAATGAGGGCATCTACCTGGGCTGCGCCTTCGGTATTCTGATCACTGGTGTTGGTGCCGATATCAATCAGTTGGTTCATGCCGGTGCAATGGGACAGCGGATGCTGAGCGTCTGTGCCGGTGAGCAAATAGGCCTCTGTCCTATTGGTATGCTTCAGGAAGACAACCTGGCCCAGTTGCTTGGCCTGCCGGCCGGACACCAGGTGATCCATAGCTTCCTGGGGGGCAGTGTCAGCGTCGCCCAGTTGGCAGGTTGGACTCAGGAGCAGGATACTCAATCCGGCTCGCAGAGCGCGGTTATTCAGACCTTTCTTGGCCAGCATGTCCCTGAATACATGGTGCCTAAAACCATGATGATTCTGGATGAGATGCCTTTGACCGCCAATGGCAAGGTTGATCGCAAAGCATTGCCCAAGCCTGATCCTGCCGGGGGGTGCGCCGATAACTATGTGGCGCCGACCACCGAGACGGAGCAGCACATTGCGGCTGTCTGGGGCGACGTGCTTGGTCTGAAACAGGTTGGCATTCACGACAACTTCTTCACCATCGGCGGCAACTCCTTGACGGCGTTGGAGATCATCGGCCGGATGCATCAGAAAGTCGGTGTCAGGGTGCAACTGCATATGTTGTTTGAAAAGCCAACGGTCGCAGAGGTGGCCGCCCTGATTGATGGCGAGCGACCCGGCTTGGAGGAAGCGGCAGCCGAGGCCGAGCAGCGTATCGAGCTGTTGCACGATGCGGAACATCATCTCGATCCATTCCCGCTGACTGACGTACAGCACGCTTACTGGTTGGGCCGCTCCAATGCCTTTGAGCTTGGCAATATTTCTTGTCACAGCTATTCGGAGACCGATATCCCGGCCTTTGACCCTAAAGCCTTCGAGGCAGGCTTCAACCGCTTGATTGAACATCATGACATGTTGCGCATGGTGGTAACGCCCGACGGTCAACAGCGCTTTGTTGAAGATTGTTACTACCACGTTGATTACGAAGATGTTTCCGAAGCTTCCCCTGAAGAGGCTGAAGCGAGATTGTTGCAACGCCGGGCAAGAATGTCTCACCAGATCCACAAGCCGGATCAGTGGCCGTTGTTCGAACTGTCGGTCGTAAAATGGTCCAAAGACCGTTGTCGCCTTTATTGGAGTATCGACTTGATGCTGGTGGATGGCGCCAGCCTCGGCATGCTGGCCAGAGACATCGGCCTTATGGAGCAGCGGGAGTTGGTCAAGCCGGCATTTACCTTCCGCGACTACATTTTGGCTGAGCGCAAGCTCCGTGAAACCAGCTTATACAAGCAGGCTGCAAAGTACTGGGGGGAACGTATAAACGGATTACCCGGGGGGCCGCAGCTGCCGCTGGCTGTCGACCCTGGGCAGATAGCCAACCCGCGTTTTGTCCGTCACGAGTTTACTCTGTCGGCTGAACATTGGCAGGCGATGCGGCAGCGTGCTCAAGGACTCGGGGTGACATCTGCAGTACTTGTAGCCACGCTTTTCAGTGAAGTGTTGGCCATGTGGTCGCGCAAAAGCCACTTCTGCCTCAACCTCACTTTGTTTAACCGTCACCCGTTCCATCCGGATGTCTTTAAACTGATCGGTGATTTCACTTCCCTGATTTTGCTCGAAGTCGATTGCCGCGAGCGGCAGGGCTTCGCCGAGCGCTGTCAGCAGGTTCAGCAACGTCTGGCACGGGACCTTGAATATCGCACCTTCGGTGGAATCGAAGTGATGCGTTTGATGCAGCAGCAGGACCAGTCGGTGCAAATGCCGGTGGTTTTTACCAGTCTGCTCGATACCGAAGGTCCTAATCGGGATGCCGATGAATCCGGTCAGCCGCTCCAATCGGATAAAGGCGATGTCGATACTAGCTTTGGTATCACCCAAACTTCACAAGTCTGGCTTGATCATCAGGTTCGTGAACGTGACGGCGGCCTGCACCTGAACTGGGATATCGTCGATGGACTCTTCCCCCAGGGGATGATCGAAGCGATGTTCGCCACCTATCAGGAGTCCATCTTGAAGCTGGCCACTGATCCGGCTGCTTGGGAACGTCGTCTGCAATTGATGCCCGTGAATCAGCAGGCGGTCCGAGACAAGGTCAATGCCACTGACCAGCCGATACCGGGTGGACAGCTCCACCATGGTTTTGAAAAGCAAGCTGCGGACACCCCGGAAGCCGCCGCGCTCATCACTTCCGCAAAGAGCATTAGTTATCGCCAACTCAACAACAGCGCCAATACGGTTGCCATGCATGTGCTCGAAGCGGGCCTACAGCCCGGCGACAGGGTAGCGGTGACGATGCTTAAAGGCTGGGAGCAGGTAGTTGCCGTACTCGCTGTGCTCAAAGCAGGCGGGGTCTACGTGCCGGTCGATGCTGCCCTGCCGGACAACCGCATTGAGCAAATACTTGTTCAGGCCGGTGTCAATCAGCTGATTACTCAGCCACCACTGGTCGGCAGGCCCTGGACTGGCGGTTATGGGATAACCGAAATTGATGTCAAAGTTCTCGTGAGCGCCGATAGTGACAACCCCGTCATTGAGCGGAGCCAGGCGGAGTTGGCCTATATCATCTTTACTTCCGGCTCAACCGGGGTGCCCAAGGGGGTCATGATCGACCATCGCGGTCCGGTCAATACCAACGACAGTATCAACCGAATGCTTGATGTAGGCCCACAAGATCGTATCCTCGGTTTGTCTTCGTTGAGTTTTGACCTATCGGTTTACGATATTTTTGGACTTCTTGCCGCCGGCGGTGCGCTGGTGCTGCCTGAGGAAAGTAAATCCAAAGACCCGGCCCATTGGGCCGAGTTGATGGTTCAACACAGAGTCAGTATCTGGAATACAGTGCCTGCCTTGATGCAAATGTTGGTGGATTATTGTGAGTCGACCAGCACCGCAGCCACCGGTAGCCTTCGTCGTGTAATGATGAGTGGGGACTGGATACCGTTGGGCCTCAGCGAGCGCATTTGGGCACTCAACGACAATACCAAAGTCACCAGCCTTGGCGGTGCTACAGAAGCATCCATTTGGTCGATATCCTATCCGGTCGAAGAAGTACTCCCGCATTGGAAAAGCATCCCGTACGGTAAACCGCTAGCCAACCAAACTTACCATGTACTTAAGTCAGATTATCGTGGCTGTCCGGACTGGGTTCCCGGCGAGCTCTATATCGGCGGTATTGGGGTGGCCAAAGGCTACTGGGGGGATAAAGAAAAAACCGCCAGCCATTTTATAATTCACCCGGATACGGGCGAAGCGCTTTATCGCACCGGCGATATGGGCCGCTACTTCCCGGACGGCAATATAGAATTCCTCGGCCGTGAGGATGAACAAGTCAAGGTGCAGGGTTACCGGATTGAGTTGGGCGATATCGATGCGGTCATGGTTCGCCATCCGATGATCACCGGGTCGGTGACCCTGGCTGCGGGCACTGTCAACAATAAACGCCTAGTCAACTTCGTGGTGCTTAACCGGCCAGAAGAGCCGGTGCGGGACCCTCGCAAGACCATAGAGGATCCGGTCGAAAGTAGCATGTTCAAAATTAATCGCCCGGGCCTCAGGCATTTGCCTGCAGGTATCAATATCTGCAGTCTGCCAGCGCCACGCCATGATATGCAATCGGGTGATTCGCTGGCGCAACAATGGCAAAGCAGTGTGCTTCCGGGCAATGCCACCATGACCGAAATGTCACTTATTAGTTTGTCCGAACTGCTCTCCTGTGCGGCCGAGTATCCGGCAGCGGGCGCCTCTTTACCAAAATATTTTTATCCATCGACCGGCAGCCTAAATGCTGTACAACTGTACGTTAGCGTGGCAGCGGATACAGTCGAAGGGCTAGGAGCAGGGTGCTACTACTACGATCCGGTGACTCATCAACTGGCCTGCCTGTCCGCCAATAGCCCGGCGCTTGAGGCGGGGATTTCCCGGGGGCTGGGTCTGCACCTGGTACTTGAAACACAGGCGATCGAACCATTGTATGGCTCCAGAGCCGATGCGCTTGGCGTTGTGGAAAGTGGCTATCTGGCGGCCCTGTTAACGGCGACTGCGGCAGCGAGACAAATCCATTTGCGACCGGACAAAGTGCCAGAGGGTTTGTCCGACTGGTTGCAACTGTCAGACAGTAGTCGCCTGCTGATTAATCTCAGTGGCGGTCAGTTGGTCGAAGCTCTGCCGAGCTTGCCTGCACACGTTGTCTGTAATGGCGTTGCCGATGATGTAGCGCTGCCGGCTTTGACAGTACCTGCAAGCGGCTGTATCGGCCTGGCTACACGTCAATCATTCCGCCACTTTGAAGGGCGAGAGAAAGTGAGTTTGTTGTCCATGGCAACCTTGCTGGCAACAGCTGCTGCATCCGTGACTGATACGCCCCTTGAGATACTCATCTATGTAAAAGCGCACCGGGTTGGCAGCCTCGCGGAAGGTTACTACCGCTACTCCCCTGACCACCACAGCCTGAGGGCTGTGGGCGGCGGTCATGACGAAAACCCGCACTTCCGTTATTTAGGGGTCAACGAATCCATTTATCTGCACAGTGCATTTGCCCTGTATTTGGTAGGCAAGGCGGATGCGTGTCTTGCCGCTGGGTTGGTTGGCCAGCATTTACTGAGTGTCTGTACAACCGAGCGGGTCGGCTTGTGTCCGATAGGCTTCTTCGATGAGCGGGGGCTCGACACTTTGTGGTCGGTGAAGGAAGGACAGCAGGTGATGCATAGCTTCCTCGGCGGGCCTCTGGATACTAGCCAGTTGACTCGCTGGGTCGAACATGACCCTGACTCAGAGCTGGGATATATCGGTGTGCTTCAGACTTATCTGGCAGGTCAGCTACCGGATTACATGGTGCCCCGAACCATTATTCCACTGGATAAGATGCCGTTGACCCCCAACGGCAAAGTAGACCGAAAGGCTCTGCCTGTGCCGGATCTGGAAAGTGCTGACGCCGACGCCCATATCGAGCCCCAGACTGAGCAGGAGCAACAGTTGGCGCAACTGTGGGAAGAGGTGCTCGGTGTGAGCAAAGTCTGCGTGCTCGACAACTTCATGGCTCGGGGCGGCAACTCACTGTCCATCGTCCAGTTGCAGACGCGTATCCGAGCCCAACTGCGGGTCGATCTGGACCTGCGGCAACTGTACGAAAACCAGACCATCGCTTCACAAGCCGCATTGGTAGTCAGATTACAGGGTGAGTCTGGGGGAGGAGGCGAGCTGCTGACGATCGCCAATATCAAGGCGGTGGCCGCCCATCAGAAAATCAAATGTTATGTCGCCGGTCTGTCTGACAGTGAGGTCCGCAGCTTGCTCACAGAACTGGGCGAAACGGAATGTCAGCCTGAGGAGGTATCACAATGACTGAGATGGCAGTACTTGAGCGTGACGCACTTACAACCTTACTGTCTGAAAAGGTGGACAACGGGGAAATGGCGTTGCCCAGAGGCACAGGAGGGATAGAGTTGTCTTACGCCCAGCAACGCCTGTGGTTCGTCGAACAGGTCCAAGGGGCGCAGGTCACTTATAACTTCCCTAGTGCGGTAAAAATTACCGGCCCTTTCGATCCAGACATCTACGGTGAATCCTTGCAGCGAGTGGTTCGGCGCCATCCAATCCTCACCGCTACCTTTGACGGTGTCGATGGCGTACCCAAGCAGCGCTTCCACCCAGATCTTGAGGTGCAACTGCCCATCATTGACCTGAGCGGTTTGGCTGCGTCAGATCAAGACAGCCGTCTACAGGCGCTACTACGCGAAGAATCCCAGGCAACCTTTTCACTGAGTGAAGGACCGTTATTTCACTGTCGGGTAATCAAGCTTGGCGATGAGCGTCATGTATTGCTGATGAATCTGCACCACATCATCACAGACGGTTGGTCGAGTTCGCTGTTCAATCGAGAAGTCAGTGAGTGCTACGCCGCTCTGATGAGTAACCAGGAGCCCCGACTGCCGTCGTTGGCGATGGATTACAGCGATTATGTTTACTGGCAACAGGCCATGTTACAGAACGCCGAGAAAGAGAACCTAATCAGCCGCTGGAAAGCCAAGTTGTCCGGCATGCAGAGCTTGCAGTTGCCACTCGACAGACCCCGTAGCGACAAAGTCACCAGTCACGGTGCCCATTATCAGGTCACCTTGAAGCTTGACGAGGTAGACACCCTGCAAAATCTGGCAACTGCTGAAGGCGCCTCGCTGTACATGGTATTGCTGGCCGCTTACAAAGCGACCCTTTATTCCTATTACAAGCAAACCGACATCGTGGTAGGTACCTCTGCGGCCAACCGCAAGGTGCCAGAAATGGAGCAATTGCAAGGCTTGTTCGTTAACCAGCTTGTGATGCGTACTTCGCTGATCGGCAACCCGACCTTTACCGAACTGGTTGGACGGGTCAAACAGACCACCACTGAGGCCTTCGCCTTGCAGGACCTGCCGTTTGACATGCTGGTATCTGCCATGGACGTTGCACGTAAACCTGGCGAGTCTGTGCTGTTTCAATCCCTGTTTTTATTTAATAACTTCCCGCGGCCCGAGGAGGGCCTGAGTCGCCCGGTTCAGATGGAGGTTTTGGATCTGGATATCGATTCGTCGAGATTCGATCTTACCCTGGCGGTCGAACAGAGTGATGTCCTTAACATCAAGTTCACCTATAGAACAGACTTGTTTGACGTGGCCACCATCAACGCACTCAGTGACCGTTACCTGACAACCATCAAGACCGTGGTTAAAGCCGTCGCCGACAAGGCGGATATCCTGCTCAGTCAAATTGATGAAACAATCAATATGCAACAAACACCAGTTACCGAAAAACCCAAAAACTCTCGTTTCAAAAAAGGCCGCCGGTCCGCTGTAAACCTTTCGCAACAGGAGTTGGTTGCCATTACCGATGGCTATCCCACCGTCATTACCCCGGCCAACGACAATGTAGAACTGGCCGAGTGGATAAGTTCAAAACGCGAGTTCCTGGAAAAGAAAGTGCTGGAAACCGGCGCAATTTTGTTTCGTGGCTTCGGTATTAACAGCCCGGAAAAATTCGAGCGTATGGCCAATGCCTACTGCCCTGAGCTGTTCGACAGCTATGGTGATCTTCCCAAGGAAACCAAAGGCCAGCAGATTTACAAGTCGACGCCATACCCCGAAGACAAGGAGATCATGTTCCACAATGAAAGCTCCCATACCCAAAAGTGGCCGATGAAGCAGATGTTCGCCGGCATTATCGCCGCCGAAACCGGCGGCGAAACCCCGATAGTGGATTGTCGCAGAGTGTATAACGCTCTGAGTGCTTCGACGGTACGCAAGCTGGCTGATAAAAAACTTGCCTATGTACGTAACTTCATTGAAGGACTGGATGTCCCCTGGCAGGACTTTTTTAAAACGGGCGATAAGGCCGAGGTTGAGGCCATTTGCGCTAGAGAACGCATAAAGTGCGAGTGGGTCAGCGATAACCAATTGCGTACCACTCAAGTCGGTTTCGCGGTATGCCTGCATCCGAAAACTGGTGAGAAAGTTTTTTTCAATCAGATTCAGTTGCATCACATCGCTTATATGAGCGAAAAGGAGCGTGACTCACTGCTGACCCTGTTCAAAAAAGAAGACCTCCCGCGCAACGTCTACTATGGCGACGGCAGCGATATCGAACCTGAGGTTATTGCCGAAATCGATAGGGCCTATTCAGAAAACTGCCACAGGGCGCCCTGGCAACAGGGGGATTTCCTGATTGTGGACAACATGATCACCGCTCACGGCCGTTCGGTGTTCACAGGCCCTCGGAAAGTGGTAGTCGCCATGGGCGATCTTATTGGACAAGGCTTGATCCAGGCAGGTGAGCACTGATGAATGCCACCCTCAACCTGGCAGAAGGTGCAGAACGTTACGCGCTTTCTAGCCAGCAGAAAAGGATATGGGCACTCAATGGTGAAGACCGCCAATATTGCTGTTTCAGCCTGACCCGGCTGACAGGCGATGTTGATCATCGGCGTCTGCAACAGGCTCTTGATATCCTGACCATGCGCCATGAAGTGATGCGTACTTGGTTTGAAAAGCCGGGGGGAACGAAGTTCCCTTTCCAGAAGGTGGCTGCTCATTGGCCGGTTGCACTTAGAGTGAGCGATGTAGAGGCGAGTGAGGGTCTTGAGGCTTTACTTGCTGCCCAGTGGACTGCGCAAACCGTCGACTGTTTGATTCAGCCTCACAGCCAGTGCCACCTTTATCATTGTTCGAGTGGTGTCAGTTATCTGGTCTTGGCGCTGCCGATGCTTTGTGTTGACCGCAGTGGTGTCAACTTGCTCACCGATGAACTGCTGAGGCTGTACCGGGACAGTTTCGATCCGGACGAGGAGGCATTGCAGTTTCTCGATGTGATTGATGAGCTGGATGAACAGCACGGTGCGCCTGAGGCTGAGCGGCTGCTCGAAACCATTCGTAACAGTGAAACCCATGGCAATCGTGCCGGGCGTATTTTCCTGACTGAAACCTCGCCGGTAGATGACGAAGCCAAGCCGTGGATGGCCAGAGTTGCCCGGATCCGGTTGGTGGTGGGCCTGAGTGAATCGCTGGCGGCGTTTAGCCGCGATCATCGATGGCATAACCGCAGCCTGCTTTTTTCGCTGTGGCAGCACCTGCTTAACCGGATGTCCCGCGAACCGGTTCCCATAGGTGTCGTTTTTGACGGGCGTCTTGATCCGGAACTGGCGCAACTGCCTGGTACCTTGAGCCGGGCCATCCCGGCTGGTGTGGGCGGCGGAGACGACCAGACTCTGATCAGCTTTGTCGCCCTTGTCGAACAGCTGCTGGGTGAACTCGAAAGGATGCAAGAGCATTTTGACTGGCAGTCACTGGTAGATGAACAGGAGCCTTTGCTGGCCCGCTACGGGTTCAGTTTTGGACGAACCGAAGATCCCGCCTGCTGTTATGTCGGCGGCGCGATGGAGCCGTTTGAACTATCGCTCTGTTGCACCGTTCAGCAGAGCGACCTGCTGCTGGATTTTGAGTATGACAAGCTGCTATTTAGCGAACAGGCCGTTTCGCTGCTGGCTGATCGATTCAGCGCCATGCTGGAGCAGGCTCTGGCCGGTCTGACTCATGACACAACGATGCGAGTAGGTGAAGTGGATGCCATCGGCGAAGCCCAGCGGCGAGTGCTGGCAAACACAATTACTCCAGCATTGATCGACACGACCGAACCTGTACACGAAGTGTTTGAGAGGCATGCCGCTGCTACGCCCGATGCCATCGCCCTCGAGACTGAGGCAGGCGAGTTTAGCTTTGCCGAAATTCATGAAGAGTCCGAAGCGTTGGCTGCTTATCTGCAGAGCCTGGGCATCGAGTCGGGCATGCCGGTGGCCGTTTGTACTGAGCGAGACAAGTATTTGGTCGTCAGCCTGCTGGCGATTCTCAAAATCGGGGCTATCTACGTACCGCTGGATCCTCAACTGGTTGGTCAGCGAATGGAGTACATCGTCGGTGATACCGGTTGTCAGTGGATTCTCACCGTCTCTCTTCTGAGTGACGATGTAAAGGGGCTTGGCACACGCGTTATGCTCGATCAGCTTAAATTGAGCGACCACTCGTTTACTCCGGTGGATGTTGCCTCCGAACAGCTGGCCTACCTGATTTACACTTCCGGCTCTACCGGTGAGCCTAAAGGGGTCAGCATCAGTCACCGCGCGTTGGTGCAGTATGTTACCGGCGTAGAGGCACGCCTTAAGCTCGGCGAAGATGCCAGTATGTTGTCGCTGGCCAGCGTCGCAACCGATCTGGGGCATACCGCTTTGTTCGGTGCTCTGCTTACTGGACGCACACTTCGGCTGCTGAGTGCGGACAAAGCCATGAATGCCGATGCATTGGTCGATCAGCTTCGGGACAACCCGGTCAGTTGCCTCAAGGTGGTTCCTTCTCACTTGCGGGCCCTGTTGACGGCGCAAGAGCCGGCTTTTTTATTGCCGACCGAGACGTTGGTGATAGGTGGAGAAGCCTTGACCGAAGATCTGATTGAAAAAGTTCGTGCGCTCAAACCCGATTTGCGCATCGTCAACCATTATGGTCCCACAGAAACCACGGTGGGCATAATCACCCATGAAGTTATTGAATATGAGAGCGCTTGCCCCATCGGGCGTCCGCTGGCAGGTGCCTGTGCTCACGTGGTTAATGAACGGGGAGGGCTTGCGGGAATTGGGGAAGTCGGAGAATTGTATCTCGGCGGTGTTACTATCGCCGAAGGCTACTGGCAGCGTCAGGAATTGACCGATGAACGCTTTGTGCCTGACACCTTCTCACAGGAGAAGGATCTACGACTCTACCGCTCCGGCGATTTGGCCCACTATCGTGCCGACGGCGAGCTCGTTTATATGGGTCGCGGCGACGATCAGGTGAAAATCCGTGGCTTCCGGGTTGAACTTAGCGAGGTGGAAAAATCCCTCTGTCGGCATCCTGAAGTTGTCCAGGCGGTGGTGGTGCTGCAGGCCTCCGAGTTTGAATCCGCAGGAGATAGCAACCCCCATCAGGATTTAGTAGCCCATCTGGTAATGGCCTCGGCACAAGAACTGGATGTTGAAGCCGTTCAGGCTTTCATGCATCAGGAGTTACCTGATTACATGGTACCTGTGGCAATGCAGTCCATTCGTACCTTGCCATTGACCCAGAGTGGCAAAGTCGACCGCAAGGCATTGCCTCGGGTTGAGCGCCATTGGGGCCGTAAAGCGAACTATGTTTCACCACGCAATCAATTGGAACAGGGCTTGGTGAAGCTGTGGCAGGAACTGCTCGCAATCCCTCAGGTCGGCATTCATGACGAGTTTTTTGCCCTTGGTGGTCATTCGCTACTGGTGACCCAGCACATGTCATATGTGCGTAAGCATTATCATCTGGAACTACCTATTAAATCTTTTTTTGATGCCCCTACCATTGCCGAACAGTCTGGGCTGATAAGTCATCTGCTTGAGAAGCAGCCAACTGTTGCAGGCGAAGTTGGTGATATCGCGGCATGCGATGCAGCCAGCCTGTTAACCCTGCCCCTGTCTTTCGGACAGGAAAGGCTGTGGTTCACCCAGCAGATGAATGACGTTCAAAAAGGGTTGTACAACACGCCTCACGTTTGGCGGCTTGAAGGGCCATTGGATGCCCACAGGCTGAGTTGTGCTTTCAGCCAGATTGTCGAGCGACATCAGATCCTGCGCACTGGTTATCGGGTTAAAGACGGCGAACTGAGCCAATATATCGCCGACTTCAAGTTCCAGCCAATAAAGGTTCACGACCGCTGTGACCAATTTGCATCACTGGATGAAGCCTTGAGCAAGGGTAGTGCCCTGGTTGCAGAGATCATGACCTTAATTGGTCAGGAGTTTGACCTCAGCGAATGCAGCCTGTATAGCATCGACCTATTCCGCGTCGCACCCGAGCAGCATGTATTGGTCTTCAACCTCCATCACATTGTCTCGGATGGCTGGTCGCTGGGGATATTCCAACATGAGTTATCGGAATTTTACCGCACCCAGAATTGTAATGCGGCTTCAGAGATTGCGCCTTTGCAATATCAGTACACCGACTATGCCATCTGGCAACGGGAAATGTACCAGCAGGGCAAGTGGGACCATCAAGTCCAGTACTGGCGGGCCAATCTCAGTGGCCTGCCGGAGTTGCGCTATCCGCCGGTGGGCAACAAGCCTTCCGGTGGAGAAGATGCCCTTGAAAGCGGTACTCATAAGTTCCAGTTCGATCAGACCATGACCGAAGCACTGCGTACCGCTGCCCGAGATAATCAGGTGACCCAGTTCATGCTTAATCTGGCGCTGGTCAAACTAGTAGTCGGCCACCATTGCGGCCAGCAGGACTTTGCCATTGGTACCTCCACCGCCGGGCGCAATCGTCAGGAGTTCAACCAGCTGATCGGCTTTTTCGTCAACCAGTTGGTGCTCAGAATCGACGCCAGACCCGACATGGCATTGACTGAATTTCTGGGCGAGGTCAAGGAAACCACTCTTGGGGCCTACGAGCATCATGACATACCTTTCTCGCTGTTGGTGTCCGAACTGGCCCATGACAGACAACCGGGTCAACAGCCGTTTTTTAATTGCCTGTTTTTATTCCAGGAGTTCCCGGAAAAGCCGCTGACCATAGATGGGCTGAGCATCGACAGCTGGGGCAGCGAAGACTATGACGCCAAGTTTGCCCTGACCCTGTACATGGGTTACGAAGACGGGGTGCTCAGCGGGACCTGGGTTTACAACAAACAGTGGTTCAGCGACCAGGCAGTGGAAAAACTGACTGCCTATTACAAACGGGTTGCTGAACAACTGGTGGGTGACACAAGCCTCAAGCTGGAACAGCTGACTTATGCCACCGAAAAAGAGTTGGCCGAGGAAGCGGCAGCAAGGCGCATCTCGAAAATGCAAAAATTCAGCCGGGTCAAACGCCCGATTCGAAAGTTACCGAAGCCGTAGTGAATTTTTAGGGTTTTCGGTCAGGCAATAATTAACAACATTGAGTCACCTAAATGTCAATTACTATTTATGATCCAACTTTACGGGATGGGAATCATGCGATATCCCATGGTTTGTCCCTTGAGGACATAGCCAGCTATTGTCAAGCCATTGATGATTGCGGTATTGGGGTAATCGAAGTTGGTCATGGCAATGGTCTGGGGGCTTCCACTTTACAGCTGGGTTTTGCCAGTCATTCTGATCGGACGTTGCTGGAAAAGGCCCGTGATAATATCAGTAAATCTTTGCTTGGGGTTCACATGATCCCGGGATTTGCAAAAATTAGCGATATTAAAGTAGCTATTGATATTGGGGTTGATGTGTTGCGGATCGCCGCTCACTGCACCGAGGCCGATCTGACTGAAAAATACATTGAATTTGCTCGAGAGCAGGATAAGCCCCCCCACGGCGTATTGATGATGACCCATATGGCCCCGGCCGAACAACTACTCGAAGAAGCTCTCAAGTTGCAGTCCTACGGCGCCATGGCAATTGTGCTGATGGATTCGGCAGGGAATTATGTCGAAAAAGATGTGACCGAAAAAGTTGGTCTACTAGTTAAAAACCTTGATGTGCCGGTGGGGTTCCATGCCCACAATAACCTAGGTATGGCCGTTGCCAACTCTCTGGCCGCTGTGCAGGCTGGTGCCACCATTGTTGATGGCACTTTATGTGGCTTTGGTGCGGGTGCCGGAAATACTCAACTAGAAGCAATGTGTGCGGTCTTGTCTCGTTACAATTATGAGACTGGGGTTGATTTGTTTAAGTTGTGTGATGCCATCGAAAACCTACAAGGCTTGCCTGTGACAAATAGCCCTTCAATTAAAACCTGCAATCTTATCAGTGGTGTTTATGGCGTTTGCGCTGGTTTTGAAAAGCATGTCACCCATGCCTCCAAATGCTTTAATGTGCATAGCAGCCTGATTTACCAGGAATTGTCGAAAAGAAACGTGCTGGCAGGGCAGGAGGATATGATTATTGAGGCGGCCAGTCGGTTATCAAAACTTGCTCAGGATTTATCCGAAGAGGGGGCGTCATGTTTTTGAAAACAGCCATTCTTGGCAGCGGTAATATCGGCTGCGATTTACTTTGTAAGGTTGAAAAATCTCCTATTCTCAGTTGTAGCATGTTTGTTGGTAGAACTGAGGGTTCTAGTGGCTTACAGTTTGCCGAACGAAGAGGCACTGCTGTATATGATAACGGGGTTGAAGCGTTATTTAATAATCTCGATAGGTTTGATCTGGTGTTTGATGCTACGTCCGCTGCTGCACATCTGGCTCACGCACCAAAATTGATTGCTGCGGGCAAAACCATCGTCAATCTAACCCCCGCTCCAAAAGGCATTTTATGTGTGCCGATGTTAAACGGCGACCAGGTGCTGACTGAAAGTAATGTTAATATGATCACCTGTGGTGGTCAGGCTTCATTGCCGATATTGGCTGCCATTCGCCGGGTGCATGAGAATATTGATTATATTGAAGTGGTCTCTTCGATAGCGGCCAAAAGCGCGGGTGCTGCCACACGGTTGAATCTCGATCAATATCTCAACACCACCGAAAGTGCGATCACTAAGTTTACCGGTTGTGACAGTGTTAAAGCGGTGCTGAATATAAATCCAGCCAAGCCCAGTGTCGATATGCAAACTGCAGTATCTGCGCTGATTACCCATCCTAATATTGACGGTCTTATCACAGAAATTAATTCCGCTGTAAAGTCAGTGCAGAAATATGTCAAAGGTTATAAAATTATCGTTGAACCTTATGTCGACGGTACTCGGTTGTTCACCATGATCCGGGTTACAGGCCAGGGCGGCTATCTGGCCTCTTATGCCGGTAACCTCGATATCATCACTTCGTCAGCGGTTAATATTGCGGAGCGTTTAAGTGTTGGTGTCAGTAAGGGAGTGGTGCGGGAAATTGATACTCGCGATAAGTTCACCAATGGTTTTGATTCCAGAGAATTGGCTGAACCTTTGGAGCTGGGGTAACGTGTAGAGAGAGTGTGTAGTGTCTGCAATTTCACAAAGAATGGCCAATGTTAGAGCCTGTCCGATATTAACGATTGCACAAGATATTGCAGGTTTTAAAAAACAAGGCAAAAACATCGTTGACTTGTCTGTCGGTGTGCCAAGTTTCCTTCCAGGGCAGCATGTTTATGACGCGGCGAGCAAAGCGCTGGCTGCCGACAGTGGCTGCTATGGTGCCAGCAAAGGTGATGAAGCGTTGATCCGTGCTTACCTGGCGCAACTGGCCGTTGATGGTATTGATCTATATGGTGAGGAGAATATTGTCACAGGTTATGGTGCCAAGCATCTATTGTTTTCAGTAATGTTTTCATTGTTTAATCCCGGTGACGAGCTGTTACTTCCAGCCCCGTATTGGCCAAGTTATATTGATATTGCTGATTTGACGGGGGTCAAGGTGGCTACCTTGGCAGCACCGGTCAGCGCCGATTATAAAATCACGCCGACCCAGCTTGAACAGGCTATTTCCCCTCAAACGAAAGCCTTGTTATTTAATAATCCGTCCAACCCGACCGGGGCGGTGTATAGCAAATCCGAAGTGGCAGCGCTGGCTGAGGTATTGGCTATACACCAAATTTGGTTGATCACCGATGATGTTTACAACAGGTTTGTGTTTGAGCAAACAGAGCTATCTCATCTGCTGCATTTTGAACCGCAATTGGCTGAACGGTTGGTTAAAATCGACTCGTTGTCGAAAAGTTATGGGATGCCAGGCTGGCGTATCGGCATGTTGGCAGCTCCGGTTGAGTTGACGAACGCGGTGATTGCGCTGAACAGTAATTCGGTTTCGAATATTCCTCAAGTGGTTAATCAAGCGGCGACGGCGGCGCTGGAAGGCCCGCAAACTATTCACCAAACCATGTGCAAAGTCTATCAGGACAAAAGAGATATAGTGCTTAATGCGCTCGCAGGGTATCGTGAAATCCGATGCCCGAAGCCTCAGGGGGCATTTTATGTGTTTCCTGATATCTCCGGCTGCTATGGCAGGGTTTTTGATGGCGCTGTGATTGCTGATGATGTCACTTTTGCTGGTCAACTACTGAGCAGTGAAGGGGTGGCCGTACTCCCGGGGCGTTTATTCGGTGAGCCAAACAGTATCCGTATTTCTTATACCGTTGAAATAGAAACACTGGTTGAAGGATTGAGCCGGCTGGGTCGATTTATTTCGCAGTTACAGGACCCGCTGACAACAGCGTGGATGCTGCCCAAGTAGAAAATGGATAAGTTTAAAAGGATAAGATGGCGTTAACTGCCAGTCATAATAACGGGAAACAATGATTAATAATAATAGTGCAGCCGACAACTGCTATTGCCTATCTCCGCAACAGGCCAGAGCCGTTGCTATCAGACAATATGCTCAGCAGCAATATCTCAATGTACACGGCTGCTGGCGCATTCATACTGTCATTGACGTTGATAGATTAAATCATGTACTAAAAAATGTCTGCCAGCGATATGAGGTTCTACGCACCAATTACGTGCGCCCGGCCGGCTTTAGAGAACCGGTTCAAGTGATCCGTGATGAGGTGGCTATTGAACTGACCGAAGTGCCGGCAGAGCAGGCATCTGCGCAGTTGGCGCAACAGGTGGATCAGCCATTCGTTTTGGATAGCGGTGTAATGCTACGGGTGAGTTTGTGTCAACACCAAAAGTATTGTGATATCCAGCTAGTTGCACCGGCATTGGCGCTGGATGTGAGTGGGCTTAACATACTCTTTCAAACCATCAGCGAGCAATATCACGGCAATGTTGAGATTGATAAAGAGGAAATCATTCAGGCTGTGGATGTTGCCAACTGGCTCAATGAGTTGCATCAGTCCGATGAGTTTGTCGAGGAACAAACGTATTGGCGGCAGCAGGGTCAAGGGACAGTTTTTGGCTGTATAAAGCTGGCAGACAGCGAAACTTCTAGTGGTTGTCGCGCGCAATTATTACGGCGTTTTGATGATCTGGTGGCAGTGAAGGTGCTTGGGGCAGAGTATGACTTGAGCGCGGAAACCGTGTTATTTACTTTATGGCAGGTGGTACTGGGCAGTTACATTGGCTGGTCACAACTGACCGTGGCATTGGCGGTAGAAAATCGTGACGATGAAATGGACGGTTTTGTCGGTCTGTTATGTAGCTACCTGCCTGTGGTCGTCGATTATGCCGATGAGCCGCAAGGACCGGCGCTATTGTCTTTACTCAAAGACAACCAGCAACGCATCGCCCGGCACCGTTCATTTCGGGAGCATTTTAACTGGCGCAATATAAGCGATGAGCAACAACCATATCTTTCCCGTTATGGTTTCAGTTTTAACGAGCAGCCGGATATTAGTTTTGCAGGGGTGGCGACGACCGAGCTGATTAGCAGCGCTGGGGTTACAGATTGGTTTGATTTACAACTGTCTTGCCAGCTCGGAAAGACATCCGTTGCGCTGAACTTCGACTATGACAGCGCGGTGTTCAGTGCTGAGACAGTGGCACTGATTTCCGACCGCTTTGAACAATTGCTCAATCAGGCGTTTAAGGTGATTGCCACAGCTCCTCAAACACCGGTGGCGGCATTAGACAGTGTCAGCGAGCTAGAAAAACAACTATTAGCAGGCTCGGGTCCATCTAATAACGCTAAAATTGCCTCCGAAAGTAATGCCAAAAGCGCTGCCGAGCTGTTTGCCAGGTTTGCTGATCAGCATCGACATAAAATTGCCGTTGCAACCGAACAGGGCAATTTTAATTATGGCGAAATTGATCAGCGGGCAGAGCAGTTGGCGGGTTACCTACAAGCTCAGGGAATTGGCGTACAAACCCCGGTTGCAGTCTGTACCGGGCGTGATGAACATCTGATCATAAGCCTGTTGGCGATAATGAAGGTCGGCGCGGTTTATATTCCTCTCGACCCAGAGCTACAGTCGCAACGCATTCGTTATATTATTGAAGACACCGGCTGTCAGTGGGTGCTAACTGTGGCGCAGCAACAGGCCATTGTTAGTGATCTGGCGACACTGATTCGGGTCGATCAGCCACTCGACACAGAACAGCCATTTATCCCAGTGACCGTTGACAGCGATTGCTTGGCTTATCTGATTTATACCTCAGGATCTACCGGCAAGCCAAAAGGCGTAGGTATCAGCCACCACGCCCTTTTTCATTATGTCACCGCAGTGCATGAGCGATTACAGCTATCTGTCGATGGCAGCTTGCTGGCGCTGGCCAGTGTTACAACGGATTTAGGCCATACCGCTTTGTTTGGTGCCTTGCTTAGTGGTCGCAGCTTGCGGCTGTTACAGGCGGATAAAGCGATGCAGCCCGATGCGCTGGCACAACATTTGGCTGACAATCCTGTCAGCTGCTTAAAAATAGTGCCCTCCCATTTAAAGGCGCTGTTGAGTATTGAGGATCCGGCCCGCATTTTACCAACAGAATGCCTGGTGTTTGGCGGAGAAGAATTACCCGCTTCTTTGATTGAACAAGTACGTCAGCTGCAGCCGGGTTTACGCATTGTGAATCACTATGGGCCAACTGAAACCACTGTTGGTGTTATCACCCATGAAGTATCCGACAATCATCACGGAGGTTGTCCGATTGGCCGTGCGCTTAATGGTGCTGAGGCTTTTGTGGTCAATGCTTGTGGCCAGTTGGCAGGTGTTGGTGTCGTTGGTGAGTTGTATCTTGGTGGTGAAACCTTGGCTCAGGGCTACTGGCAGCGAGCTGACTTAACTGCCGAACGATTTGTGCCGGATGCTTTTTCTGGCAAGCAGGGGCGGCGGCTGTACCGTACCGGTGATTTGGCTTGGTATCGTGCCGACGGCGAGCTGGTGTATGTCGGCCGTTGTGATCATCAGGTGAAAGTACGCGGTTTCCGGGTTGAGCTGGGCGAAATTGAATTCGCTCTGTGTCAGCATCCGCATATCAATGAAGCGGTGGCACTGATGCAAACCCAGGTCGGTGGCGAAGACAGCAGTGCTGAGCTGGTGGCGCATATTGTGCTCAACGAAGTGCAGACACTGGATGTTGCCGCGATTAAAGCATTTGTTGACAACAGCCTGCCGGACTACATGGTACCGGTTGCAATGCAACCGATAAGGTCATTGCCGTTAACCCGCAGTGGTAAAGTGGATCGTAAAGCGCTGCCATTGATTGAGCGACAAAGCAAAGCGGCGCGGGCGGGTTATAAAGCACCAACCACGCTGAAAGAGATCAGACTGGCTGAATTATGGCAAGATCTATTGGGGGTCGAACGGATTGGCATTGATGACAACTTTTTTGCTCTTGGCGGCCAGTCGCTGTTGGCAATACGTTTAGTTGCGAGCATTCGCAAAGAGTTTGGTCGCGAAATTTCGGTACGCGAAGTGTTTGACTATCCGACCATCACACTGCTGCTGGAAGTGCTGCAAGGCAGTGCTGAAAACCACTTGCCGGAACTTGTACCTCAAGATAGATCTGAGCTGGTGCCGTTGTCTTTTGCGCAGCAAAGATTGTGGTTTATTGAACAATTACAGGGTGCAGGTAGCCAGTATAATATGCCTTTTGTGATGCGTATTACTGGTCAAATCAATGTGACTCATCTTGAAAAAGCATTGACAGCCATTGTTGAGCGTCATGAAGTATTAAGAACCAGTTACGTCAAAGTGACCGAACACCCTGAACAGCTTATCCACGGTCGGGTCGACTTTAAGGTCACTCGCATTGAACTGGCCAGTCTTGACAGCGTAGCGCGTGAAGTCAGTGTCCAAAAAATCCTCAAAACTGAGGCATCAACACCGTTTGAGCTGACCGAAGTGCCGATGTTGCGGGCCTGTTTGCTGTGCTGTGGTGCTAATGAGGCAGGGGTAGACGAATACGTATTGTCACTGACCATGCATCATATTGCCTCAGACGGGACATCCCTTGCGGTACTGATGCAGGAACTCGGCACACTGATGGCAGGTCTGGCCGAGGGTCAGGATATTGCCAGCATATTACCGCCACTTGATATTCAGTATGCCGATTATGCCCTTTGGCAACGTAACTGGCTCACCGGTACCGTACTGGAGAATCAGCTCGCCTACTGGAGTGAACAGCTAAGTGACCTTCCGGCGGCCCATTCATTGCCGCTGGATCGGCCACGTACAGTGATTACCCATCGTCCGGGAGAACATGTTGATGTCTGGATTAAAGCCGAGACGCTTCAGCAGTTAAAACAGTTGGCGCAGCAACAGGATGTGACCTTGTTTATGTTGCTACACGGGGCGCTTTCATTACTGTTGGCGCGTCATAGCGGCGAGCGGGATATTGTCATGGGTACGCCGGTGGCCAACCGAATGCACCCCGCTGTTGAGCCGCTGATCGGCTTTTTTGTCAATACTCTGGTATTGAGGCTCGATGTTGACCTGCAGTTATCACTGAGTGATTATCTGGCGGCGGTGAAAAACGTCAACCTTGGCGCACAAGCCCATCAGGATACCCCGTTTGAATTGTTGGTTGAGCAGCTCAACCCCCAACGTAGCCAGTTACATACTCCGCTATTCCAGATCATGATGAATTTCTTGCATATTGAGCAAGATCAGGGCGCAGAGCAGGGGGGACTGTCGTTTGAACCGCTATCGGCAGATGATGGCGTGACCAAATTTGAACTGACCGTGACCCTTGCTGAATTGGCACAAAGCGAACGGTTACAAATCCGCTTTGAGTATGCCACCGATATTTTTGACCGTAGCACCATCGCTGATATGGCACAACGCTTTAGTGTCTTGCTTCATGCCCTGGTGGCTTATACCCAGCCTGCCACCTTGGCAGGTTACCAGATCCTCAGCGCTGATGAGCGTGATTATTTGGTATCGGAGGTCAATCAAACAGAACATCATTACCCACAAGATCGCTTGGTCCATCAGATGTTTGCTGATCAGGCAGCCGTCACTCCGGATCACTTAGCGGTGGTGACACCAACCCAGCAGTTGACATATCAGGAACTAAACCAAAGGGCAAACCAATTGGCCCATTACCTGATAGCCCAGGGCGTTAAACCCAATACCCTGGTGGGTTTGTGTATGGATCGTTCAACCGAGCTGTTGATTGGCATTTTGGCGATTTTGAAAGCCGGTGGCGCTTATGTGCCGATGGACCCGTCTTATCCCGAGGACCGTCTCAGTTATATGCGCGAAGATGCCGGGTTAAAACTGGTGGTCACCCACCAAGGCTTGACCTATGTCTTGCCAGAGGGGGGTGCTGAGGTGATTTGTGTAGACGATCATTCACAGTTTAAAGAGCAGCCACTGACCAACCCCGAAGTACCTGAACTGGGCATGGATAACCTCAGTTATGTTATTTATACCTCTGGCTCTACCGGGCGACCCAAAGGCACCCTGATTGGCCATGACGGGGTGAGTAACCTATTACAATGGTATAATCGTCGGTATGCCATCAGCGCGGACGATCGGCTGCTGGTGATCAGTGCCACTGGTTTTGACTTAACCCAGAAAAATCTGCTGGCCCCGTTGTTGTTGGGCGCCAGTGTCCACTTTGCCACTGCTACCGATTACGATCCGCAGCGTATTGTCGCTACCGTCGAGGCCAATCAGGTGACCCTGTTGAACTGTGCCTCCAGTGCCTTTTATCCCTTGATTGAAACTGCCGCAGAACAAAATTATTCACCATTGCGCAGTTTGCGAGTGGTATTGATCGGTGGTGAAATCATTATGATGTCACGGCTTAAAGCCTGGCTGAAAACCTCAGAAACCCAACTGATTCATCAGTATGGGCCTACCGAAGGCACAGATATTGCCAGTGCTTATGAGGTCGTCGATGATTGGCAAAAATATCAGGTGCTGCCGATTGGTACGCCCAATGATAATGTCAAGCTGTATCTGCTTGACCGGGCATATGGGGTGATTGATAACGAGGCCAATCTGGTGCCTAGAGGTGCGGTGGGTGAGTTATATATAGGCGGTGTAGGGGTGGCCAAAGGCTACCATAATCAGCCTGAATTGACCCGACGACGCTTTATTGTTGATCCGTTCAGCACTACACCGCTTAGTAATGGTGAACCGGCGCGATTGTATCGTACTGGCGATTTGGCTCGTTATCTAGCTGATGGCAATCTGGAGTTTGTTGGCCGGGTTGATGAGCAGGTGAAGATCAGAGGTTTCCGCATTGAAACCAGTGAAATCGAACAGCAAATTCTCAGTAGTGAGTTGGTGGCTTCAACCTTGGTGTTGGTGCGTGAAGACGAACCAGGGAATAAAACCCTGGTGGCTTATGTCATTGCTGCACATGATGAGGAACAACCGCACGTTGGAGACGAGCAACAGCTGGTCCAGCAATTGGGTAAACAACTACAACAGGCGCTGCCGGAATATATGGTACCGTCAGTTTTTGCCGTGCTCGATGCGTGGCCACTGACGGCCAATGGCAAGGTGGACAAAAAAGCGCTACCACGGCCTAATATACTGGCAGTGGCACTGGAGTACCTTGCTCCGAGCAATGCCCTTGAACAAAGTCTGGTGGATATTTTTGCCGCCTTGTTGCACCTGCCTGCCGACAAACTCAGTGTTAACGCCAACTTCTTTGCAGTTGGTGGCCACTCATTGTTAGCTACCCGGGTAGTGGCCAACATTCACCACCAGTGCCAGCTGGATGCGTCGGTACGGGATATTTTTGAACACCCCACCATTGCTGAACTGGCTGAGGCGTTATCTGAAAAGCCGGTACTGGCTCTACCACCATTGGTGGAGCAGCCTCGCGACGGTGATATTCCACTGTCGTTTGCCCAGCAGCGATTGTGGTTTATCGAGCAGTTGCAGGGCGCAAGCGGCCTGTACAACATGCCGTTTGCCACCCGTATTATTGGTCCTCTGGACAGCGACGTTGTAGTTCAGGCCCTTGAGGCTATCTTTCAGCGCCACGAAGTGCTACGCACCACTTACGAGTCGGTTAACGACGAACCGGTGCAGCGCATTCACACTGATATGGCGCTACCGCTTATCCGCGAAGATCTGCGGGGCATGGCAGATAGCAGCCATCATATTCAAGAAGCGTTGAATGATGAAGCCTCCGCCCCGTTTGACTTGAGTTCTGACGCCATGTTCAGAGGGCGCCTGCTACACAGCGGTGATGAAGAGCATGTGCTGCTGCTGACCATGCATCACATCGCCTCGGACGGTGTGTCGATGGGTGTGCTGATGAATGAGTTTGGCCAGCTGATAGCCGGGCTTTCAACCGGCGTAGATGTTGCACAAATTCTTGAACCGCTGCCTATTCAGTACGCCGATTATGCTCTGTGGCAGCGTGACTGGTTGAGCGGTGAGGTGCTTAAGCGTCAAATCGATTATTGGCGCCGCCAGTTGGAAGATTTGCCACAGACCCATTCACTGGCGCTTGACAGGCCGCGTCCAGCATTGATGGATCACAGTGGTGGCCATGTTGATGTTTGGCTCGACGGTGACTGTCTCAAAGGTCTCACCGGTGGTGACACTAGGTAGTTACGACCT
>NZ_JBLBUB010000011.1:5111-5912 GCF_047289955.1 Microbulbifer jejuensis | reverse complement strand
TTTTTCGTCAATACACTGGTGCTGCGGCTCGATGTTGACCCGAAAGCCAGCCTTGCTGAATACCTGAAGGCAGTTAAAGCCATACACCTCGGTGCGCAGGAACATCAGGATATTCCATTTGAGCTCTTAGTGGAGCAGCTCAATCCTGAGCGAAGTCAGCAGCACACGCCACTGTTCCAGGTGATGATGAACTTCCTGCAGATCACTGAGCAGGCGCAGGATAGTGATAAAGCTGGTGGCTTGTCTTTCGAGCCTTTGGGTGGTGCCGGCTCGGTTGCCAAGTTTGAATTGACTCTCACAGCCAGTGAATTTGTGGATGGTCTGCACAGCCGATTACGACTTGGTCTGAACTATGCCACGGCCTTGTTTGACCACTCGACCATGACCGCGATGCTGGACCGGCTGGTGCGACTGTTCGAAGGGTTGGCACAATCTACTGGTAGTAGCATTCCGGCGACATTGCCGTTATTGAGTGACACAGAGTTCGAGTCCGCCACGCGGATGGCCGAAGTGGTTCAGGTCGGCGATACGCTGTTGAGCCAGTTTGATAAAGCGGTTGCCACACGGGCTCAGCAAACTGCTGTTTCCATGGTCACCCATGGTGTGCTTGTTTCTATCAATTTTGGTGAGCTCAATCGTAAAGGCAATCAACTGGCGAACCTGTTGGTCAATGGGGGCATCTGTTCGGGCGACAGAGTCGGCTTGATGAGTAGCCGCAGTATCGATCTGCGTCTAGCTATGACGCCGATGAGTAGTTCGGCTGAGACAGCGGGCTTGTCTACGGGGGTAACTGGTTGTCCA
>NZ_JBLBUB010000011.1:0-5101 GCF_047289955.1 Microbulbifer jejuensis | reverse complement strand
ACCTGTTGGTCAATGGGGGCATCTGTTCGGGCGACAGAGTCGGCTTGATGAGTAGCCGCAGTATCGATCTGCTGGTTGGTATGACCGGTATCTTCAAAGCGGGCGCGGTTTATGTACCGATGGACTCAAGCCATCCTGATAGTCGTTTGAGCTACATGATTGAAGATAGCGGCATCAAGGTGGTGGTGAGTGACGCCGAACATTTTGTCAGGGCAAACGGCTATCCAGCCATTGCTTTGTCGCTGGATAATGCCATGATGCTGGCAACCCAGTCGGTTAATGGGCCTGCTATCAATATCAATGGCGAAAGCCCTGCTTATGTCATTTATACCTCCGGTTCCACCGGCCAGCCGAAGGGGGTTGAAGTCTCCCACGGTGCCCTTTTAAACCTCAGTAGTAATATCAGTCGCTGGCCCACTTCTGACAAGGGGTGGGGTCTGACGGTGGCCTGCGGTTTTGATGCGTCATTGCAAGGCATCTGTCAGCTATTGGCAGGTCGGCCGCTGACTATCATCGATGATGCGCAGAAAATGGATGGCGCAGCGCTGGCAGCCGTACTGGAACTTGCCGATATCGGCGTTATGGATTGTACACCGGGCCTGGTGGATATGTGGTTCAGTGAAGGGCTGGCCACGGTGTTGCCGGATTTGATAATTGGCGGCGAAGCTATTTCCAGTCAGCTGTGGCAACAGTTGGTTCAGTGGCAACAAAAAAATGGCCGTACGGCGCTCAACGTGTATGGCCCGACAGAATGTTGTGTTGACAGTACCTGGTGCGTGATTGACGGCGATGAGCCGCACATCGGTGTTGCCGTGGATGGGGCCAGCTGTCATGTCCTGGACATGGGTGCCCAGCCGGTGGCACCTGGTACACCGGGTGAACTTTATATCGGCGGTGCCGGTCTTGCTTTTGGTTATGTCGGTAAGCCTGGGCTAACTGCAGATGCCTTTATCGACAACCCCTTCGGCAAAGGGCAGTTGTATCGCACGGCAGACAGGGTGTTGCAAAGCGAAAACGGCAAGCTGTATTTTCTCGGTCGCACCGACGACCAGATTAAACTGCGCGGCTACCGCATTGAGTTGGGCGAAATTGTTAATCAAATCAACAAGCTTGAAGGTGTAGCCTCCAGCCATGTGATTGTGATCGGAGAGCAGTTGGTCGCTTATGCGATAGCTGAACCTGAAGTTGTCGGCACGCTGTCTGAGCAGCTTGAAAAGAGACTGCCGGAATATATGGTACCTGCAACCTTTGTAGCGATTGAAGAGTGGCCGCTGACTGCCAACGGCAAGATTGACCGCAAAGCCCTGCCGATACCTGATGCTCTCAGTCAGCAGAACGAATATATTGCACCTGCCGGTGCAACCGAGCAGCGTCTGGCCGGGCTATGGGCGGACCTGCTGGAAGTGCCGGCAGATGAATTGAGTGTTACAGCTAACTTCTTTACGATCGGTGGGCACTCACTACTAGCCACTCGCCTGGCGGCCCGCATCCGCGATGCCTTCGAGGTGGATTTTTCCGTTCGGGCGGTGTTTGAGCACCCGACCATTCGCAAGCTTGTGGGAGTACTTAATCAAGCCGATGTTTCAGCAAGACCGCCACTGGTGGCGCAGCCTCGCGACGGTGATATTCCACTGTCGTTTGCCCAGCAGCGATTGTGGTTTATCGAGCAGTTGCAGGGCGCAAGCAGTCTGTACAACATGCCGTTTGCCACCCGTATTATTGGTCCTCTGGACAGCGACGTTGTAGCTCAGGCCCTTGAGGCCATCTTTCAGCGCCACGAAGTGCTACGCACCACTTACGAGTCGGTTAACGACGAACCGGTGCAGCACATTCACACTGATATGGCGCTACCGCTTATCTGCGAAGACCTGCGGGGCATGGCAGATAGCAGCCATCATATTCAAAAAGCGGTGAATGATGAAGCCTCCGCCCCGTTTGACTTGAGTTCTGACGCCATGCTCAGAGGGCGCCTGCTACACAGCGGTGATGAAGAGCATGTGCTGCTGCTGACCATGCATCACATCGCCTCGGACGGTGTGTCGATGGGTGTGCTGATGAATGAGTTTGGCCAGCTGATAGCCGGGCTTTCAACCGGCGTAGATGTTGTACAAATTCTCGAGCCGCTGTCTATTCAGTACGCCGATTATGCTCTGTGGCAGCGTGGCTGGTTGCAGGGTGAAGCGCTGGAACGTCAGTGCAGTTACTGGATGGAGCAACTGAGTGGACTGCCCACCACTCACAGTTTGAGACTCGATCGGTCCCGCCCGGCGCGGATGAGCCACCGTGGTGATCACGTGGATTTCTGGCTCGAAACTGATGCCCTTGATGCTCTCAAATTACTGGCGGCGGAACAGGACGTTACCCTGTTTATGCTATTGCACGGCGCTTTTGCGCTGCTAGTGGCCCGCCATAGTAACGAGCAGGACATCGTTGTCGGTACCCCAGTTGCCAGCCGCCCCCATATTGCTCTTGAGTCGCTAGTGGGCTTCTTCGTCAATACGCTGGTATTGCGGGTCGATGTCGACCCAACCTTGAAGCTCGGCGATTTCCTCGCTCAGATTAAAGCGGTTAATCTGGCTGCCCAGGAGCATCAGGACATCCCGTTTGAATTTCTGGTAGAACAGCTTAACCCTGAGCGCAGTCAGCAGCATACCCCGCTGTTCCAAATCATGCTGAACTTTTTGCAGGTGGGCGACGGCAGTCGTGCCCGAGACGCTGGTTTGACTTTCGAGTCCCTCTCAAGCGACGAAGAAGTGGCCAAATTTGAGCTGTCGTTGACATTGACCGAAGCCGGTCCAGTCGATCAGCGCCGCCTGCGATGCAGCTTCAACTATGCCACCGACTTGTTTGACCGCAGTACCATTGAGCAACTGGCAGAACGCTTCGGAGTGTTGCTTGCCACACTGTCGAAAAACCGCGATGCGTTGATTGGCAATCTGCCAATTCTGACCGAGTCCGATACCGCCATGGCCATGCGCCATTCTCAGCCGGTACCGGCGGGTTATCCCACCGACATGCAGCTGCAAGAGATTGTCGAACAACGTGCGGTCCAAATGCCCGATCAGACGGCGCTTGTATGTAGCGAGCGCAGCGTTAGCTATCGGACCCTCAACGAAACGGCTAACCGGCTGGCCCACTACCTGCGCCTGTGTGGTGTCGGCAGTGGCGATCCGGTCTGGTTATGTATGGATCGCTCCATTGAGAGTGTTACTAGCCAATTGGCGATACTCAAAGCCGGTGGTGCCTATGTGCCACTGGATCCGGATTATCCGGCAAAGCGACTCAACATGTTGATGGATAGTCATAAGTTTGATTGTCTGCTCGGCCTATCTGAGGCATTGGCGCGATTGAGCATAGAACCACAGGTGGCTCGAACCATTACAGTAGATGCACTGGATGTAGTAGATGCCATAGCAGCGCAACCGGCCACGAATTTGAACAGGCTGGCAGGGCAGGGGCCGGACAGCCTTGCCTACATGATGTTTACCTCCGGTTCCAGCGGTCAGCCGAAAGGGGTGATGACCCCTCATATCGGAGTTATCCGATTGCTGGCAGATCCCAATTTTATCGAACTGGACAGCAACACCCGTTCCCTTCATTTTGCCGCCCATGCATTCGATGCCTCAACGCTGGAGATCTGGGGGCCGATACTCAATGGCGGTTGCTGTGTCATTTACCCCTATAAGCGCATCGATATCGATGAGCTGAATCAGGTTATCCGTCGAGACTCGGTAACCTCAGTGTTCTTTACCTCCGGACTGTTCGACAAATGGAGCGAACAGCGCTATGACGTTGACTCGCTACGCTGGGTTATGACCGGTGGCGATGTGGTCTCGCCTCTGGCGGTGCAGCGGGTATACAGACACTACCCGAATGTAACCGTGATCAGCGCCTATGGCCCAACCGAAAACACCATCTACACCACCTGTTGCAAAGTCCCTTCTGAGCATCGCCTCAACACGGTGCCCATCGGCCTGCCGGTTACCGGCACCAGTGCCTTTGTGCTGTCACCGACAGGATCGCTGGTTCCTCCCGGTTGCGTAGGAGAGCTGTATACCGGCGGTGATGGCCTGGCGTTGGGATACCACAATCAGCCTGACATGACTGCTGAAGTGTTTGTCGACACCCCCTTCGGTGAGGGCAAGCTGTATCGTACCGGTGACCTTGTCTGGCAGGCAGATGATGGCCAGCTGATGTTTGCCGGGCGGAAAGATACTCAGGTTAAGGTGCGGGGCTTCAGGGTCGAGCCGGGCGAGATCATGCACCAGCTTAACGGTATCGATGGTGTAGTATCGTCACTCGTGCAGGTGATAGGTGACAGCGCCGCCGACAAACAACTGGTCGCCTGGGTGGTGGTCGAAAAAGACAATCCACCGACCCGGGAAGTGTTGCGCACCGAGTTGGCAGCACGCGTTCCGGAACACATGGTGCCGGGCTTTTTCCTTTTGCTGGACGACTGGCCACTGACGGCGGTGGGCAAAATTGACCGCAGGGCATTGCCGACACCCGATGCTCTCAGTCAGCAGGACGAATACATTGCCCCCGCCGACGAAATCGAGAAGCGCCTGGCTGGACTGTGGGCGGATCTGCTGGAAGTACCGGTAGATGAATTGAGTGTTACTGCCAATTTCTTCGTGATTGGTGGGCATTCACTACTAGCCACTCGCTTGGCGGCCCGCATCCGAGATGCCTTTGAAGTGGATTTTTCCGTTCGGGCGGTGTTTGAGCACCCGACCATTCACCAGCTTGTGGGAGTACTTAATCAAGCCGATGCTTCAGCAAGGCCGCCACTGGTGGAGCAGCCTCGCGACGGTGATATTCCACTGTCGTTTGCCCAGCAGCGATTGTGGTTTATCGAGCAGTTGCAGGGCGCAAGCGGCCTGTACAACATGCCGTTTGCCACCCGTATTATTGGTCCTCTGGACAGCGACGTTGTAGTTCAGGCCCTTGAGGCCATCTTTCAGCGCCACGAAGTGCTACGCACCACTTACGAGTCGGTTAACGACGAACCGGTGCAGCGCATTCACACTGATATGGCGCTACCGCTTATCCGCGAAGATCTGCGGGGCATGGCAGATAGCAGCCATCATATTCAAGAAGC